>JAGQZQ010000115.1 GCA_020435415.1 Flavobacteriales bacterium | reverse complement strand
ATAACCACCGAGCGGGATTTTATCGTAACGTGAGAAGGAAGGGTACCAGTTCAATGGCTGCTTGCGGTTCATACGTACGACAATCAGCAGCACCATACACAAACCGAGGATCACGTAATATTTATTGCGCCTTAACCAGTTCATGAGGTCTGGTTTTTCAACTGCATGTGAATGGCTTGTGCCCTTTGGTATATCGGCTCGTCCACTTCAAAATCTCCGTACCAACCGTATTCATACAACCGGGTAAGGGTTTTAAACTCCTCCTTCACGTCTCCTTTGAGTTCGCCGAGGTATTGGTGGTTGGTCTTTTCTCTTCTCCACTCAATCAACCTTGCCTGATGCAGGATATGTAAGGTAAAGAGGTACAACAACCGCAGAGCGGTCCGGTATTGTTTGTCTGCAATGGCCTGATCGATCCTCTCCTGCCAGTTGATCTCCTTCTCGTTTGCACCGATTTCCAGGAAATCGATGTCATCCACCTTTTTTTGTTGATAGAATATCGCCTGGATCTCTCCCTTGAACAGGGTATATATGATCATGACAATGGCAAAGGCTATGGTAAGGTAGATCAGGGCATTAATAAGGAAGCTGCCGTCGGGATTTATAACGCGGTTCATCTCCGGCCACCAATCAAACAAAGAGGACAGCCAGTTAAGAAAATTCTGCCACAGATCGTCAGCCTCTTCCGATTGCAGATAGTTGAAATCCGGATCGGAGTGCAGGTGCGCCAGGGCCGCCTCGTCGAAACTACGCGCCTTGCTCACCCAGCGATTCGATCTTATCCAGGTCGCCGGTTCCTTCTTTTGTTTCCACCAGGCTATAGTAGCGGATGGCGGTAACGGAAAGCAGGATCAGGTTGGCCAGTGATGCCCCGAGCATGTAAATCGGCATGTACCATGTCATAATGCCCATTGCATTTTGCATTGTCTCCATTGCCTGAGCGGGGTCTGATGCCCCAGGTTCGATTCCGCTGAAGATCATGGCAAACTGCCCGACATACATAGGCAACGCAAAGATGTAGGTGATCATGGCCTGGATCATATAGGCGACAATGAACAGGCCGAATGTAGCCCACCAATTTTCCTTGATCAGTGACGCGCTTCTGGACATGGCTGCGAATGGCCCGATCCCTTCCACAGACATCACTACAAACACCAGGGAAAAGGTGACGGCTACATATATGCCAGGAATAATACATAGCATGGCTCCCACCATTACCATCACACCCATGACGATGAAGCCACCGAAGTACCTCAGGAAGTTCTTTTTTATTTCCTGCATGATCGAACCCAAACCGGTGTCCCCCCCTTCTGCATAGAGTTTTATGTATGAATTCACGGTCAGGAAGAAAAGCAATGCACCAAGGAGAACAAAAAAATACCCGCCGAGCATACCAGACAGGAAGGTGAACGGATTTGGTGGAACAGCGTTTGCACCGGGTTGCTGTGCCTGCATACTCATGGTCATCACATCGCTGAACCAGGTTGAAATCAATAACCCTCCAAGCAACATCGGAATGCCGGAAAATACCAGAATGGGCTTAAGAAGTTTAAGGAAATTCTGCCGTATGAATTCAAAGGCAGCTCCTAATGATTCACCGAAATCGCGTTGTTTTCTAAGGTTGATTTCTGACATGATTTTCAATGTTTAAATGGGTGAACTTGTGCGGATAGATTACAAAATACCAGATCACCAGACCGGAAGTGGTGAGGATGATACAGGCGCTGGCCAGCGGTACGATGTTGGCATGCCTGGTCACAAAACTTTCCAGAAAACCTGCGATGATGAAAACAGGGATCAAACCCGTAATAATACGGGAGCCATCCCTGGCTCCTTGCCTGAAAGACTCCAGCCGCGTAAAGGTGCCGGGAAAGAGCAGACTGTTACCCAGCACAAGACCTGCAGCACCTGCAATAATAATGGCACTGATCTCCGGCACCCCGTGCACCCAGATGGAGAGTACGGAATCCAGCAGATAACCCTTCTGATAAAAGAAATACTGAAATGCCCCGAGCATGACCCCGTTGGAAAACAGCAGGTAGCCCGTTCCGAAGGATGCAAAAACGCCGGCCGCAAAAGCAAAGAATGACACCCGGATGTTGTTCAGGGTGATCATGAAAAACATCTCCCCTTCTCCCATGCTATCATAAACCGCCATGGGCTTTCCTTTGTTGATGTTCTCCAATGTCCTGTTCACATAATCGTCTCCCATGATCACCCGAACAAAGCGTTCATCACGTGATGCGGAAAACACCCCGATCACTGCTGAAATAAAAAAAATGACAAAGGAGATGGCAAGCTCTTTACGCCGGTGGGCCATAATGGACGGTAAACCATGCACCCAGAACCGGACGACATTTTTGAAGGTCTGTTTCTTCGTTTTGAAGAGACGCTGATGCACCTGACCGGACAAATGATTGAGGAAAGATGTGGTTGGTGATTCCGGGTAGAAGGTCCTGGCATAGGAAAGGTCATCGGTCAACTGGATATACAAACCCGACATTTCATCCGGATTGATTTTCGAAGGAGTTGCCAGCATGGCCTCCATTTTTTTCCAGCGGTCTTCGTTCTGTTTTCTGAAAGTGACCTCTCTCATTAATTGTTATATTAACGCCTAAATATAGCATAATAATGGACAACCAGCTTAGCGTCAACACCACCCAAAATGTGCATATCAGTTATGAGGTGGCGAACATCGGGGACCGGTTTATGGCCTACCTGATAGACGCTCTGATCCTTGGTGGATTTATGCTGGCCATGGGCTTTGTAGCAGGATTGATCACCGCTGCCTCCGGTTCCATGTTATGGATGATCCTGATATACCTTCCTATGTTATTTTATCACCTGGTTTGTGAACTGACTATGAACGGGCAGAGCATCGGAAAACGTCAATATAAACTTCGGGTCATTAAACAGGATGGTACTTCAGCGAGTTTCGGGAATTACTTTATCCGGTTTCTGCTTCGCCCGATCGATAGCCTGTTCGGCATCGGTTTGCTTGTCATCCTTATCAATGGAAAAGGACAACGACTCGGCGATATTGCTGCCGGCACCACACTGGTGAAACTGGAAAGGAAAAAGCACGCTTCGGATTTCTACCAGGTGGATGTTCCTGAAGGGTATACCCCTGTATATGCAGAAACAGCAGACCTGACCGATGCCCAGATCAATTTCATCCGGGAGATTCTGCACAAGCGCAGGAATGATATCCGCCATCAAACGGTCATCCAGCTTGCGGATAAAATGAAGTCCCTGATGAAGGTGGAATCGGACCAGATTCCTTTTCAGTTCTTAAGAACCATCCTCAGAGATCATCAGTATTATCACGGTGGAGGTGCGCCGGAGAAAAGTTCCGTTGAAATACCCACAGATCCCGGACAAGCAAAAACATAACCAAAGGCAACACAAGAAATACAAGCCGGTTGGCATCCATTGCCCCGGTAATATCTCCCTGGAACAACCGGATGGTCGCCGTGGTGAGCCCACATCCCCAACATCTTTCTCCTGTCACCAGCCTGATCAGACAAGGAATCGTGACATCAACTGAAGTAGACGCCGCAATGATGACGCTAACCCCTGTATAAGTTACCAGCAACAAGGTAAAAATGCGATTTCGGATGTATTGGATCAGCATGTGTTTTGATCATCCTCCCGAAGGAAATCCACCATGAAAATTACGGTTTTAGATTGATTGGATAAGTAGCATACCCGATCCCTCAGCCATAATGCTTACTTTTAGGACCTATTTTGCCGTAACAAAATGAGTAGAGGATTTGTCGCTGCGCTTTTATTTGCTTGTCTTATCGCCCCGTTTACCATTGGTTTCCTATGGTTGCAATACCAAAAGGATCAGGTAAGGCATGAGGTGAAGAAACAACTCATTGCCGGTATCGATCCCTCGGAGTTGGTATTGGTGAAATGCCACAACGACGAGACCCAACAACGCTTGCGCTGGGAGCATGACCGTGAATTTGAATTCAAGGGGAACATGTACGACGTTGTTTCCTTTTCTATTATCGGAGATACTACCTACTACAGATGTTGGTTGGATTCAGAGGAAACGCAACTGAACAAACAACTGAATATCCTTATGGCCGGAACATGGGATGGAAAGCGACACAGGCAACACCAGGAACTCGTATTGCATTTTTACAAGAACCTTTATTCAATAAAACAATGGCAATTGTCCTTTGCTGCAATTCAAATTGTACAAAACGATTGGGTTCCCAGGGACAGCTTGAAAATATACTCCCGTTCTCCTTCACCACCGGTGCCACCTCCGGAAATCGCCTGACTTCTGTCACGTTTTAGCCGGTTCTCAAACCGGATATTTTCATGGGCCATCATTTTCATGGCCATTTGTCATACCATTCGAATTATCCATCATGAAAAAGACAATACTGATGTGGTTGTCGCTAACAATGGCATGCCTTACACATGCCCAGGTGATCACCATCAAGGATATGAAAACTGGTGCTCCTCTTGAATTGGTGACCCTGATGAGCGAACAGCCCAGAGCTTTTGCCGTGACCAATGCCAAAGGCCAGGCAGACATATCCGCATTCAAATCTTCGGAGTCCATTGTGATCCGAAGGATCGATTACCAGACGCTCGTCACCACCTACGTCACACTGGAACTAACCCCCCGGGTAACACTGGAAGCAGGGCAGGTATCGCTGGATGAGGTGGTGGTGTCCGCCAACAAAAGCGGACAATCGCAGCATGATGTTCCCTCCAGGGTCATCACCATATCGTCCAAAGAGGTGGCAATGCAGAATCCCCAAACCGCAGCCGATATGCTGGACATATCCGGCGAGGTGTTTGTACAAAAGAGTCAATTGGGTGGGGGAAGTCCGATGATCCGCGGTTTTGCCACCAACCGGTTATTGTACGCTGTGGATGGGGTAAGGATGAATACAGCGATCTTCCGCAGCGGAAACCTCCAAAATGTGATCTCCCTGGATCCGTTTGCAACGGAAAGCACGGAGATCCTTTTTGGCCCCGGATCGGTTATCTACGGAAGTGATGCCATTGGTGGCGTCATGAGCCTGCAGACATTGACACCCCAGCTGTCATACACCGATGATGTGCTGGTCAACGGAAAGGCAGTCGCACGCTATTCGTCTGCCAACCATGAGAACACCATGCACTTCGACGTCAACGTCGGTTGGAAAAAATGGGCCATGACGTCCAGCATTTCCTCCAATGATTTTGGTGATCTCCGCATGGGCAGTCATGGACCCGACGAATACCTGAGGCACTACTACGTGCAACGCGTAGACAGCACCGATGTGGTCTTCACCAATGACAATCCACTGATCCAACGCCCGTCAGGATATGAACAGATCAACCTGATGCAAAAGGTGCGATTTCATCCCAACGCCAAATGGGACGTGCAGTACGGTTTCCACTATTCCGCTACTTCATCCTATGCCCGTTACGACCGGCATGTGCGGTATAAGAATGGCTGGCCCCGTTACGGCGAATGGGATTACGGTCCGCAAAAATGGGTGATGAACAACCTCACCGTCACACATACCAATAAGAATGCATTCTATGATGTATTGACGGTCCGCCTCGCCCAGCAATATTTCGAGGAGAGCCGGATCACCCGTGACCTCAACAAACCCCAACGGGAAATTCGTTTGGAAAAGGTGGATGCTCTTTCCGTTAATCTGGACTTTGAAAAATCCTGCGGTGAAAAGCACCTGATGTTTTATGGTGCAGAATTCGTTTCCGATGATGTGGCCTCATCAGGAACAGATGAGAACATTGTTACGGGTATTAGCCAAAGGGGTGCTTCCAGATACCCTCAGGCTACCTGGTCTTCCATGGCTATTTATCTGACAGACCGGTTTTCGATATCCGACCGCTTCACACTGCAGGGTGGTGTTCGTTTCAACACCTATGCCATGGATGCGGAATTCGATACCACGTTTTACCCTTTCCCATTTGCTGAAGCCGAAATGGATAACCAGGCATTGACAGGAAGTATCGGAGCGGTGTATCGACCCTCGCAGAACTGGATGATCAGCGTGAATGGCGCCACCGGTTTCCGTGCACCCAATGTGGATGATGCCGGTAAGGTCTTCGATTCAGAACCCGGTTCCGTCGTGATACCCAATCCGGATTTACAGGCAGAATACGCCTACAACGCCGACCTGGGGATCGCCCGGATGTTTGGCAAAACCGTAAAGGTGGACCTGACCGCATACACCACCCTTCTGCAGAATGCCATGGTACGAAGGGATTATACACTGAATGGCCAGGACAGTATCATGTACGATGGAACACTCAGCCAGGTACAGGCCATCCAGAATGCGGCCGAGGCGAGGGTATACGGAATACAGGTTGGATTGGAAGTGAAGTTGCCATCGGGTTTCGGTATTTCCTCACACTTTAATTTTCAGAGGGGCGAGGAAGAACTGGAAGATGGTACGTTAAGCCCCCTAAGACATGCGGCACCATCGTTCGGTACAACCAGGCTCACCTATGCTGAAGGCAACCTGACATTAATGGTCGGAGCTTCCTACAATGGTAAACGGGCTTTTGAGGATATGCCCGAAGAAGAAAAGGGCAAAGATTATCTCTATGCTATGGATGAGAATGGCAACCCCTATTCTCCCGGATGGTATACCCTGAACGCAAAGGCCATGTATCAGATCACCGATCACTTCACCGTGAGCGCCGGTTGCGAGAACCTTGGCGATGTACGATACCGGCCCTACAGTTCCGGTATCGTTGCTCCGGGAAGGAATTTTATCCTATCAATGAAAGCACAATTCTGAGTACTTAAAAAATATACCTGCAAAAAATCCCGCTGTGATCGCAGCGGGATTTTTTTTGGCCATCGGGAAGCCTGATGTATCAGGCATTTGAAAAATCATCGGCACTTTTCTTATTGACATCTTACCGGTTTCTGACATTAGGTTGTGCACACCAAATACTCACTTAAAACAATTAATGATGAAAAAAGTATTTCAACACTGTAAGCAAGTCCTTTCCGTTACCGCCTTGCTTTGCACAACCATCTTTGTCAACGCACAACAGAACACTGAACTGCCGGATGCAATCGACAAGACCAGCAGTCCGGATGCCATTCAATCAACGCATTCTGATGAACTGTACTTCGATGAAACCCTTGGCAACAAGATCTCACTTTATGGAAATCGTCTCAGCAGCACCAGCATGTACGGTTTTGGCGTTGGCAATGCTACCCTGTATGCCAATTCAGCAAACTACCACGCCTTTCTTATAGGCAAGAGAGTGGGCTCTACATGGAGTGCCACGACCATTAAGCAATACAGTACCTTATGGTTCAACACCAGAGAGCTAATCTTTGATGGTCCGGATGCTGTTATGACGATCAAAGACGATAACAACAACAGTGTAAATGCCGCGCGCCTGGTACTGGAAGAAGACAACGGTGAGGGTGGTTTCATCCTTTGGAACGGTTCAGAAGACCGGATGTTCTTCGGAACCAACAATACCAACATTATGGTTCTCGGAACCGATAACGTGGGCATAGGAACCCGCAACCTGGATGGAGTGAATGCAGATTATCGTCTGGCGGTGAATGGAAAGATCCGCTCCAAAGAAATCGTTGTGGAACTTAGCGACTGGCCTGACTATGTTTTTGCGGATGACTACAAACTGAAACCGCTTAATGAGGTGGAATCTTTTATCAAGGAAAACAATCATCTTCCTGAGATCCCCAGCGCTACCGAAGTGGTTGAATCAGGCGTTGCTGTGGGTGAGATGCAACATCAACTTTTGAGGAAAGTGGAAGAACTCACCCTCTACATGATCGAGCTCAACAAGTCTCTTGAAGAAGTCAAAGCTGAGAACGCCGCCTTGAAGGCCGAACTTTCCCGCTAATATTCCTTAGAAAAAAGCTCATGAAGACAACACTAAAGCTGAGGTTCCTGGCCTTGCTGTCGCTCACCATACCGATCGCATCCATAGGCCAGGAAACCGCTCCGGAAGAATATAACGAGTGTACCGTGGGTGTTTCAGACATCGATCTGGAAGCCTTGAACGGCAGGTCATTTATTGGAGAGCGGATCATGGCCAGCGACGGAAACTGCGACGTGCGGGTACTGGTCGCCTATACATCCTCCGCTGCTAATGAAATCATGAACGAAAGTATCACACCAGACATCGAGATTTATGTCAACCGGTTGATTGAGTCCATGAATGTGGCCATGAACAACAGCGAGGTGAATCATGAATTCCGTCTTGCTGCAATCGTTCCTGTAACCCTTAATGAAAATGGTAAATCCATGGAGGACATGAGGAATGAATTTCATGATGTTTCGCGGATAAAAACCATCAGAGACATTGTTCGGGCGGATGTGAACCTGCTCCTTGTAGATAAAGACATCATGAATAGTCCTAAAATCAGTAATTGGGGATATGCCTATGTGAACGCCGGTGCATCTAAAGCCTATGCCTGTGCCGACTGGGCAGTTGCACTAAGTAAAAAGACCGGAGAACACGAACTGGCGCACATCTATGGTTGCCAGCATCAGGACACCGATCCGGATTATGCACCGTATGCCCGTGGAATGAACAACTCGGTGGACAAGATCCAAACAATTATGTCCAAGGTTTCCGGATCCGATGTCAAGAAGGTATTTTCTAATCCCGATATCAACTTTCCCGGATTATTAAAGGTCGCAGGAACCAGCACCCGGAATAACGCCAGAAGATTGAATGAGCGACAATTGACCGTTGCTTCATTCAGAGAACCGGAAGCCGTCCAGGAACTGGATCAGACAATTCTGACCGGAACTTCGGGTTACCGGAACTTCACGGTGGTTGCTCAGGACCGGGTGGTGCTGAAACCCGGATTCAAATCCGGACTGGCAGAAATGACGGTTCGAACCATCCATCGCTGTACGGCGGCAGCCATGGTTTCTGTTGATGAGCCGACGGACAGCCGGGAACTGGTACTGTTTCCCAACCCCAACAACGGAAGGATGCTGATACAGGCACCCTTCAGATACAATGAATCGGTGACCATCGAGATCATTGATATGTTGGGTAAGGTGGTGCACCAGGA
>JAGQZQ010000114.1 GCA_020435415.1 Flavobacteriales bacterium | reverse complement strand
GTAGTTATTTGAAGAAGGTTTGTTGGTGATATAAACGATCAGTTGTTTATTCATTTCCTGGATGGTCAGATCAGGTGCGTCCGGTCCGTTCAATACTTTAAAGCAGTTATCAAACAATGCCTGTGCCTTATCATCCGTCAGGCGTAACAACTGAACTGACGCCGAGTTGCCACCCTGTGCAGCACGAACCCAAACCGCACCTGTGGTAATGGTATTTACGGCACCTGGCTTCAGGGTAAATGGTCCGGCAGATTGCAGGAAACGACGGTCTGCCGGGGTATTGCCAGAGCTTGCCTCATCCCAGGCTGCCTGTGGCACACCACCTGTTCCCCATCCCAGGGGATCCGAATCGCCTGGGAACATGAAGTCACATAACGGACCACCGGTGTTGTATGCGTTGCTGCCATAAGTAAATGGCACACCGTCTTTCCAGAAGCCGGTCAGGTAGTTATAATAATCCGTAGCTATTTCAGGGTTTCCTGTCACCGTCTGGTCATTGTTATAATACACGAATTTGGACATGATGATCAACTCACCGGGTTCATCGATCGTGCCATCCCGGTCATTGTCGATACCATCATTATCGTCGGCCCTTGGTCCCTGAAAAAAGTCCACACCTATGGCAGGCGGATTGGTTCCATAGCCCTGTGCTCCATCATCGTCGGCATCACCGTTATAGCAATATCCAAGTCCGCGACCCACATCACAACCCACAAAGTCATCCAGGTAGTTCCCCAGATCGGGATCCACCCATTGTCCGAAATAGGTGTTATTTACCTGAAAGGATGAGCGATTAAAGATGCGATACTGGTAAAATGTCATGTTGTTGATCTCATCATTCGTGGCAAATGCAAAAGCCTGGGCATGTACCTCGATACCCATGGGTTCGCCGCCACTTTCTGTATGGATATCCCCTTTATCGTTGAATACCCACCATAGGGTCTGGTCACCGAAAAGTCGTGCAGAGCAACCGGCATCTCCGCTGATATCGTAATCCGGGTAATCACCGGCATATGGATTGTAATTTCCGTCTCCGTCATAATCATAGAAAGGTGCCAGGTAATAGTCTTGTCCATAGGAATTATCACCATGCGCAGGCCAGTCAAGAATAGCCTGAGGAATGGATGCTACCGTTGGATAATTAGGATCGCTGGCAAAACTTTCGACCATGGTGCGGGTCACTTTGAAGTGCTTATCATATTTACTGCAGACATCCGCATCTGTGGTAGCTGTGACGGTGTTCAGTGGGCCGGGCCAAATATCCCATCCCCGTTGGCGATACGTTTGTGCTGCTACTTTAAGCTGTCCTCCGGCATCCACCCCGCCAAGCCACAGGGAACCTGCGAAAAGGGAATTTTTATTGGATCCCTTTGGAACTTCATATTTAGCGGTATTGAAATCCCACCACATATCCATACCCGAAAGTACGCGGGCGCGAACGTTGTTGATATCCAAATCCGTTTGTGCGGAAGGAGGATCACAGGCAGCCGCAATGGACGGCCTGCCACCGTTCTTGTTAACGTTGGAAGCGGTCTTATTAAGATCTTCCCTGGCCATGGCATTGACGGACAAAACGGCTCCAATGGTGATCAAAGTTAAACAGCGCATAATACCTTTCATTTCTATGATGTATAAGTCAATTGGTCAATACATTAAAAATCGATCATCACACCCAGGCGGATTCTTCTTGGAAGGCTGTAGTTGCCCGGATTATTCAACTTGATGGTGTACAGATCGCGGAATGACTGTGGACTGGTTTGTTGCTCGATGATTCCCTGTGTGGTCGGACTGGTAAGGTAACCATCATCATCCGGGTTACCAGTTGCACGGTATACACTAACAATGTTGTCCGCATCCAGCAGGTTGTTGATCTGGGCATAAACATTCATCTCAGCACCTTTCTTCTTGCTTTCGCCTCCTTTGAATTTCAAGGTGAAGGACCTGTCTACACGAAGGTCCAGACGGAACTGCCAGGGAAGTCTTGAACCGTTGATCGAACCTGCCAGTCTGGAGCGGTCATTGATACCGAAGGCTGCAGCCTGAGTAATATTGGCCTGTGCCGAGTACGGCTCACCGGAACGTGCGTTAAGAATAATGTTGGCACCTGTATTTTGAAAGATGGGCTTGCCGAACCAGCGTGGACCATCATAGTCGTCACCACCGGGTAGGCGATAGTCGATATTTCCAACGATCCGGTGACGAACATCATAGCTAAGCGGGCTAAGTGTTCTCAGGTTGGGGAAACCGTCATTGATAAGCGTGATACCTGTGGTAGCAGATGAACCGGTACCATCAGCAAACTGGAGGGTATAGTTGGCATTCAACCTGACATTTCCGGTTCTGCGAAGATCATAGGAAACGGAGAATCCTTTGATCGTACCAAAATCCACATTACCGTAAGTGGTATAGGTCTTGGGATAAGCAAAGTTCACCGGGATCACCTGAATCTGGTCACGCAGTTCGCGATAGAAGGCAGACAATGAAATGGCCGAAGCGGGGCTCAGCTTTTGTTTAAAACCTACCTCATAATCCGTGGTGCGCTCCGGCTGCAGGTCAGGGTTGGCCAGGTTCGGAGAAGTAAAGTTCTGAATATACAGGTAAGAGATCGGGTTGGTGCGCTGGGCGAAGGTCGGACGTTGTGTCAATACGTCGTAGTGGGCAAAGAACACCGCATCATCTGAGATGGGGAACGAGAATGCGACACGAGGCATGATGTTGGTTTGGGGCTCGTAGTCTTTGAAAACATCCGCTGTTACAGCCGTGTTGTTCGGATCAAGCAGATAAGGAATGATCCCTCCTGTGCTGCTGTTTTCCGCAATCGGAGTCGGATCGGCTATCTCTGTACCTTCTGCGTTGTACCAGGTATCTCCGTCGCGGTAACCCAGGATGGCCGATGGATTGCTGGCATCATTCACGTATACCACAAAGTCGTCACCGATGGTACTCGGGTGCTTGCCGAACTGAGTCACCTCAATGGCGGTTTTAGCTTGCTGCATCAGATACTTGTCAGCCAGCACCATTTGGTTGGCATCGTACCTGTCTACCCGCAGACCGATGTTAAACACCAGGTCCTTGAAAGCAAATTTATCCTGGATATAACCGGCGACATAGATCGGTTCAAATGGGGCGATCTCACGTTTGAAGTTTCCGTTGTCGTCTTTATCCGTAAAAAAGCTCTCAAAACTGGGACGGCTGGTTTGTTTGTTACCGAGGTAATCGTAACCGTAATAGTTGATGTAGCCATTACCGTCATTCAGCAACTCATCGGCACTGAACATATCCAGGCTGAAGAATTCAGGGTCCAGGGCATCAATATCTATCCATTGCGTGCTATTCAATGGCAGTCCGAGTTTGGTACGAATGTTCTTGTCAACATACGCCTGCGCATTGGCATCATACAATCTCGGGTAATTGATCGTATCCTGGAATACATCCCAGGCATCAAATACCGGTTGAGGATTGCTGGCATCCAGATTGGCGATATGAAAGTTTGTCAACTGGCGGGCCAGTGTCCACAGTGAGTTTGCAACAAGCGTGTAAAAACGTTCCGTACGTTGCTCATACTCAAAACCGAGCTGGATGGCATGATCTCCGATATCGGCAGAACCGGAAGCCGTCAGGCGGAACTGAGAATTATCACTAAATGAGTATCCGTTGTTCAGACGTCCGGTCATATACCATAAAGAGTATACGTTGTCCGGGCGCATACCATTGAGCATGGCATTACCCTGCAGGATCTGGCTGAGGTTCTCATACCGTCCGGCTGGTTCATCAAAGAAGCTGTAATACTGGCTGGTATAGTTGGCAATCAGGGGATTGAGCTCCGACCTGGTAAATTCAACAAGTGTATCGCGGAAGCCGTCATGCATCCAACCGGTGTAACCGGACACGGGATCCGTGCCATAAGTGTTATAGGTATTTGTCTTATGGGTTTCAAATTTACCCACATAACCATAATCAAAAACATCCTTCTTATGTACTTCGTCCCAGGTTGTCTGGTGTGAATTGGAATAATCCACCTGTATAAAGTAGAAGGCATTCTGAATGGCTGAACCGGTATCCGAGTCAAATTTCTGAGTAAACCTGGCATAAGCCCGGCCTTCGGTGGTGATCTGTTGCGCATTCTTTCCGTAATTCAGGAGCGAATAAGGAAAGAAATAATTGTGTCTGTTATCGTAGTCGAATGACCCACCCAAAGAAATAGTGGTGTTACCGGAAGGCTTCACATCGAACTTACCCTGGGCGCGGTATTCCTTGGACGCTACGTTCATTTTCGCCTTCACATTTTCCAGATCATCCATGGTCAGGAACTCAGCGTTCTTCAACGTACCCGAGCCGCTGGTGTGTTTGCGCAATGGTTCTTCTTCCAGGTTTTTCAGTACATCATCTTTCACTTTCCAGTTACCAACTGCGGAGGGAGTTCCATCCTTGATGTATGCCGCTTCAGCGGAGATAAAGAAACCTGCTACCGTTCTGTTTTTAGATGGGTCTACGGAATCCTTGACCGTCCAGATGGGACCTGTAATACTCCCCCCCACCAGGTTGTATCCGTAACCATCCAGAAATTCCGAGGTCACACCTTCCACACCACCGGTCACAATACTTGAAGGTCCCCGGGTGGTGATATTGATGATACCACCAACGGCGTCACCATATTGCGCAGGTACACCACCAAGCATGGTACTTACTTGCTCGATACCTCGTTGTGGGAGCGAAACGTTGCTTCCTCTTACTTTCACACCATCCACATAATAAACGGTTCCATCTGAACGCTGTCCACGAACGTTGATGGCGCTTCCTTCCGAGGATTGGTATGCACCAGCGGATGTGGCCGCTGCCGTTACGGCACTACGTGTTGGCATCTTATCGAAGTCCTCACGCGTCACGGTTTTTTGTACCACCGTTTCATCTTTCTTGAAAACCGGGTCCTTGTATTTCACGAACTCAACCACGTCGAGATCCACACCTGAAGACAACTCGATGGTCAGGTCTGTGATCTTATCCGAGTTGATCAGAACACCGTCCACCTGCACCTGTTGGTAGCCCACGTAACTTGCCTTCACCGTGTATTTACCGGGGTCGATCGGCTTGATAGTAAACATGCCGTCAAAGTCAGTCGTTGCTCCGCCGGACTGAACGCCATTTCTTTCAATAACTACGTTTGCAAAAGGGATTGCTTCGCCGTTTGCTTTATCAACAACCTTACCTTTTAAAGTACCGGTCTGCGCATAAATACCTTGTACAGCCAAAGCAAAGAGCGCACAGAAAACGGATAGTCTTCGTAGCATAGTGCAATTTTTTTGGTAACTAATGAATCAAAAAGCCGAAAATGTGATGCGTGATTTTCAGAGGGGGTAAAGGTATAAAAAAGAAGTTTTCAATTGCAAAAAGTTTACTAAAAAACTCCATGAATTGATGCGGGGAAATTTATACCAGGAGGGAATATTATTCCGAAGATATGAAATTAGCGTGACACGTGCAATAGCGACCGGTAAAAATTGCCGGATTCACTACCTGTTAAAAGGAATGTGGCTTGTTTAAAATGGCATCCTGAATGATCGCCTGACGTGCATCAAACCGAAAACCACCACGGCGCTTACGTACCATCCTTTGCATCTTCTTCTTTGAAGGTGGTTGCTTTTGAGTAACCCGAACCATCGGAGTGATCATACGCTCCCCTTCCTCACCGATCTCTTCCAGGGGTTTCAGACCAGGTTGTTTTTCCACCAACACCTTCTCACGTTTCTCCAATATACTTTCCGCCCGGGTTTTGGCCGGTGCTTTTTCAGATTGGATGGACTCCGCCTTTTTAACCACAACCACTGGTTCGGGTTCATCCCACTCGTCATCGGGTTCATCCCACGGAACAGACGGTGCTTGACCGGGCGACTGTTTCTTTTGTTGCTGCTTCAGAAAAGAGAACACCACATACCCGATCCCGATGATAATGTATATGACTAGTTTAATGGACATGCCTATTAATTCCTACCTTTTCTGAACCAGCGTATATAAAAAGGATCACGTTTGTGTTCTACCTGACGTTTCGCCTTTTTTTTGTTCTTGCGCATCCGTTTCAATGTTTCTTTGGACTGGATCTTCTTTGTTCGCTTTCTTATTTTTTTCTCCATCCTCCGGTTATCCCTCAACTGCTTTTGCTTGGCCTTCTGTGACTGCCTGTCGCCGGATGCCTGTTGCTTCTTACCCTTTTCATGCGGCAGCTTCACTGGTCCATCGGTCTGGCCGTACGCCACCACTGACATCACCACAAACAAGAGGGCCATCCAATGTTTCCGTCTCATCATCGTTTACCGGGAGATGGTTCTTTTACAAATTTAGCATTTAATAAATGGTAATGCATAGTTTCTTACCTTTAACATGATGAATGCATTTGTTCCGAAAATATTTTATAAAAACCGGGGTTTGTTTCTTCTGACAATAGGTGCAGGCGTATTGCTGGCAGCAACTCTTGAAGGATGCAAGAAGGACAAGGACCGGATTCCGGACGTACTCGTGGACATTTATGTGTCCCCCACCGAACCGGGCTACACAGACCTGAACACACCGGGAGGCTATGTAAATATTGTAGGAGGGTCCCGCGGCATATTGGTTTACCGTCGGTCGTTGGACGAGTTTCTTGCTTATGACCGGCACTGCCCGTACCAACCATCATCCTCATGTGCACGGGTGGAAGTGGATTCCACCGGCATACAGGCTCATGACGCATGCTGCGGATCAACGTTTCTACTACTCGACGGATCGGTGGTCAGTGGCCCTTCCGGACTGCCACTCAAACAATATCAAACATACTTTGACGGTACCTGGGTACACATTACGAATTAACAAACAAGAGCCAGTATCCATAAAAAAAGGGCTCCTTCCGGAGCCCTTTTTGCATTGTAAGCGGGTATGATATTAATACCTGTAATAGTCAGGTTTGAAAGGACCTTCCTGTGGAACGCCGATATAGTCAGCCTGCTCCTTGGACAATACTTCCAGGTCCGCACCGATCTTGGTCAGATGAAGCGCTGCCACCTTCTCATCCAAATGTTTGGGGAGGGTGTACACCTTATTCTCATAGTTAGACGTATTCATCCACAGTTCGATTTGAGCCAGCACCTGGTTGCTGAAGGAGTTGGACATTACGAACGATGGGTGACCGGTAGCACAACCGAGATTCACCAGACGGCCTTCTGCCAGCACGATCACATCATGTCCGTTCACTGTGAACTTATCAACCTGTGGTTTGATATTCACTTTGGACTTCCCGTGATTCTTGTTCAACCAGGCCATATCGATCTCATTGTCGAAGTGACCGATATTACAAACGATGGCTTTGTCTTTCATCGCCTCAAAATGGCGACCAACGATCACGTCTTTGTTTCCTGTTGCAGTAACAACGATGTCAGCCACCTTCACGGCATCATCCATCTTCATTACCTGGTAGCCTTCCATGGCAGCCTGAAGCGCACAGATCGGATCGATTTCAGTAACGATTACACGCGCACCGGCAGCTTGAAGGGATTCTGCAGATCCTTTACCCACATCACCGTATCCGGCTACAACGGCTACTTTACCAGCCATCATCACGTCGGTTGCACGGCGAATTCCATCAACCAATGACTCCCGGCAACCATATTTATTATCAAACTTCGATTTGGTTACGGAGTCGTTCACATTGATACATGGAAGCGGTAAACCACCTTTTTTCTCACGCTCATACAAACGGTGCACGCCTGTTGTCGTTTCCTCGGAAATCCCGCGGATATCTTTTACCAATTCCGGGTAGCGATCCAGCACCATATTGGTAAGATCACCACCATCGTCAAGGATCATGTTGAGCGGTTGTCTGCTTTCACCGAAGAAGAGGGTTTGCTCGATACACCAATCGAATTCTTCATCTGTCAGGCCTTTCCAGGCATAAACCGGAATACCGGCTGCAGCGATCGCCGCAGCTGCATGATCCTGGGTAGAGAAGATGTTACAGGAAGACCAGGTAACCTCTGCACCCAGCTCAACCAGCGTTTCGATCAATACGGCGGTTTGTATGGTCATGTGCAGGCAACCTGCGATCCTGGCTCCTTTTAAAGGCTTGCTGGCACTGAATTCCTCACGGATGGCCATCAGCCCTGGCATCTCTGCCTCGGCCAGTTCAATTTCCTTCCGGCCCCATTCGGCCAGGGAAATGTCTTTTACCTTGTATTTTTCGTATTTGTCCACTGATGTTTGGCTCATAATGTTATTACCTTTCAGTTTGATTTTCAGGTTATTTGAATTCACAAATGAGAATGCAAATGTATGGATTAACTTAACAATTACCAACATTCGCGGATCGCTGGGATTACCCGCCCACGTTATGTATTCATATGTTAATTTTGTCCTTTATTTTAACGACCATGCCATTATTGGAGATGATACCTTTTAAGTCCGGTGACACCCTTGGCATCTGGCATATCAGTGAATCCGCCGATGAACTGACCGGACTCATCACCCTTAGTGCGACTGAAGAAGATAGCCTTGCCACATTGAATCATGAAAATCGAATTACACAGTGGCTGGCTACCCGATGTCTATTAAGAAGGATGGTTGGACCGGGACATGAGATCGCATACCAACCATCCGGCAAACCAGATCTGACCAATACAGAGAAATACATTTCTGTGTCACATACCAGCGAATATGCAGCAGTGATGCTAAGTCACTCACCGGTAGGCATAGACCTGGAAAGAAGAGATAGAACGGTAACCCCTGTCGTTCCAAGATTTTTGTCGACCACAGAGCAAAAGGTCCTGAACAATGTGAATACCCCCCACCCTTCCTCACATCTCCTGGCATGGTGCGCCAAAGAGGCACTATACAAGTGGGATGGTGCAGGATCCCGAACCATTGATTTCAAACACGATATGGAAATATTGGATGGTCCGACATCCACAGGAAACGTCTTTCCCATTTCTTTACAAACAAAAGGCAGAAAACAGGTTTTTCAGGCGCATTATGTGGTCAGGGATCATTTTGTTCTGGTCTACATTGTGAATAATTGATAATATTGCGGGCATGCCACATGTACAGGACATACTTAATGATGCGCGCGCCAATGGCCAAAAGCTATTTGCCCTGTTGATCGATCCGGATGATCTGAACCAGGGACAGCTTGCA
>JAGQZQ010000113.1 GCA_020435415.1 Flavobacteriales bacterium | reverse complement strand
CTGATCCAGCCAACCGGAGAACATGTCGCGGTTCACCTTTTCTGTCAACGGCTTCTCCGCCAGATTCGGCAACTTGGTTGAGTCCGTGAAATCATCCACCGCGACCAGATCCCCATAACCTGCATCACGAAGTCCTGCGATGAGGCAGCTCCCTATAAAACCGGCGGCTCCTGTTACTACGATCATATGACTAAGGTATGAATAGTTCTTCGCATGGCGACCAGAGTCCCAGTTCATTGCCTTTCCCAAACATATGTTCCACCGCCCTGCGTCCTTCCGGGCCCAGTTCACGGCTAAAATCATTCACATACAAAGCGATGTGCTGACGCTGCACCGTTTCACTCATTTCCTGAGCATGTAACCGCACATATGGATTGCAGTCTGCCGGATGTTCCATGGCATAATCAACACTATCGCGGATGGCATTACGTATTTGCATCAACACCTCTTTCCCAAGCGATCGCCGGGCAGCAATGCCTCCGAGAGGAATGGGCATACCGGTGGATTCCTCCCAGAATTCACCCAGGTCTGAAAGCTTTTCCAGTCCTTTCTCTGCATACGTAAAACGATTTTCATGGATAATAACACCTGCATCCACACTGCCCTTCACAACTGCATCTTCAATGTCCGAAAAGACCATCTCTTCCTTGGTGATCACTTCCGGGTACGCCAGGGAAAATAAGAAATGGGCAGTGGTCCGGTTACCGGGTATGGCTACTTTCCACTCGGACCTGGGTTTCCTGTTCAGTGACTTTATATCAGCGGTGATCACCAGAGGCCCACAGTTACGCCCCAACGCACTTCCGGAATCCAGCATGATGTATTCATTGCACACATGGGCATAGGCGTGGTAACTCAGCTTGGTCACATCCAGCTTCCCTTCCACTGCCCAGCGGTTCAGGGTTTCCACATCAGCCAGGGTCACTTCCGGTGTCAGGTCGTGCGTTTCAATCCGTCCGTGAACGAGTGCATCGAATATGAAGGTATCGTTGGGACAGGGTGAAAAACCAAGTGTATACGTTTTACGAGTCATACCAATCCACGGATCAGATCAAGTGTTTCCCTGTTTACATTTTTCACGGCGAGCTCAATATCCCATGCCTCCCGGTTCCGTTTTTCAACCCGGTTCGAGATCCCACGCAAACCAAGGCAGGGCACATCCGCTGCATTACAGGCATAGATCACTGCTGCGGATTCCATGGTTTCCACATCGGCAGGCCAGCGCTCCTGAACCGCTTTTATGGAAACTTCACTGCCGTGTACTTTGTTCACGGTTATTCCTCTGACAGCAGACAAATGTTGTACCCGGTCCATAAAAGGTATGACATCGGGAATGACCGGGCCATCCGGTGTAAGGTCTTTGTTATTTTCAATTGGCAACCGGCTTAACGGTATGAATTGTTCCCCGTCTTCTGCCCCGAGTTCCGGAAAACCATCTTCTGAGATCACCACCACATCACCCAGGGCATCCTCCACATTGAATGTTCCGGCTATTCCCACATGCAATACGGCATCGATCTGATGGGTGGCGAGATATGAAGCCGTCTGCACGGCAGCAGCCACCATCCCCACCCCGGTGATCAGCACATCAATATGAACAGCAGAAGGCCATTCGGATCGTGAATCCAGCAGCGGACGAATCTCCGCTTCAGTCGCCGATATGATCAATACATTCATAAGCAGGCCATAAAGATACGCAAACTACACACCGGTCGGGAAGGGGCAGTCATGCGCCACTTTTCTTATCTTTGGCATCAACCCTAACCACGATGGTACACGTAACCCGACGGGAACGATTCAATGCAGCGCACCGCCTGTTCAGGCCGGAACTTTCCGACCAGGAGAACATGGATATCTTTGGGAAATGCTCCAACCCCAACTGGCACGGGCATAACTATACTTTGTATGTCACGGTAAGAGGTGAGGTTGATCCGGCTACCGGGTTTGTGGTGAATCTGAAAAAACTAAGCACCCTGATCCGGGAGAAGGTCATCACGAAGATCGACCATAAGAATCTGAACCTGGATGTGGATTTCACGCGTCACCTGATCCCTTCAACAGAAAATCTGGCACTGGCCATATGGGAACAGCTGTATGATGGTGTGCGTGAAATGGGGGCGGAATTGCACTGTGTCCGGATTGATGAAACAGAGAACAACAGTGCTTCATACTTTGGCAATTCACAAACGCATGAGTGATAAACATCCTGAAATGTTCACCGACCCTGAAGACAGTGTCGGTTTTGAACGTCTGTACAAATACAACGAAGAGATCATCAACCGGCTATCCGATCACTACCAGGACATCATCCATTGTATTGGTGAAGATCCCGAACGGGACGGACTGAAACGAACACCGGAACGGGTAGCCAGGGCCATGCAGTTCCTCACCCATGGTTATGACCTGGACGGAGCCGAGATCCTGAAGTCAGCCATGTTCCGTGAGGACTACAAACAGATGGTGCTGGTAAAAGACATCGAGTTATATTCCCTTTGCGAACATCACATGCTACCTTTCTTTGGGAAAGCTCATGTCGCCTACATACCCAATGGATGCATCGTAGGTTTGAGCAAAATCCCCAGGGTGGTGGATGCCTTTGCGCGCAGACTCCAGGTGCAGGAACGCATGACCAACGAGATACGGGATTGCATCCATGACACACTGCAGCCCCTGGGTGTTGCTGTAGTCATAGAAGCCTCCCACCTGTGTATGCAAATGCGGGGCATTCAGAAACAAAACTCGGTAACCACCACATCCGCTTTTACAGGCGAATTTTTAAAGGACACTACGAGGAAAGAATTTATCAGTCTGATTTCAGCCAAACTCAGCTAGAATAAAAATATAACCAGATGAAAGCATACGTTTTTCCGGGCCAGGGTGCCCAATTCACAGGCATGGGCAAAGATCTTTATGACGGTTCATCAGAAGCCAGGGATCTTTTTGAAAAGGCCAATACCTTGCTCGGCTTTTCTATTACCGATGTCATGTTTGAAGGCAGCGAAGATGCATTGCGTCAAACGAAGGTGACACAACCGGCCATCTTTCTCCACTCGGTGATCCTGGCGAAGACCTTGGGTGAGGATTTCAAACCGGATATGGTAGCGGGACATTCCCTCGGAGAATTCTCCGCCCTGGTTGCCAACGGCTGCCTGTCTTTCGAAGATGGGCTCACCCTGGTATCCAAGCGTGCCTATGCCATGCAAAAGGCTTGTGAGGCCACCCCGTCCACCATGGCTGCCATTTTGGGCCTGGAAGATCAGGTGGTAGAAGAGGTATGTGCCGGGATTTCAGAAACCGTGGTACCGGCAAACTATAACTGTCCGGGACAGCTTGTGATTTCCGGAAGTGTACCGGGAATTGAACTGGCATGTGAAAAGTTAAAGGAAGCCGGTGCGAAGCGCGCATTGCCACTTAGCGTTGGAGGAGCCTTCCACTCTCCATTGATGGAGCCTGCCAGAAAGGAACTTGAAGAGGCCATTGCCGGAACATCGTTTGCAGCCCCCTCCTGCCCTGTTTACCAAAACGTCAATGCTTCGCCGGAAACAGATCCTGACCGGATAAGAAAGAACCTGGTGGATCAGCTGACGGCTCCGGTACGCTGGACGCAGATCATGGAAGCGATGATCCGTGATGGCGCATCCTCATTCACTGAGGTAGGACCGGGAAAAGTACTGCAAGGTTTGGTGAAAAAGGTAAGCCGTGATATGGAAACGGTTAGTGCCCTTGCCCCCTGGTTAGCGGAGTAACGGATTGCGGATATTTCCGCTGCCTAATGCTTTCTGTAATGCGGGATTATCAAGCGCTTTGTGCATCAGTTCAATGTGATTGAGGTGATGGCAATCCGACCCGAGAAAGTCAATATAACCTCTTTCAAGCATTTGTTCTGCCACCTTCCGGGTTTGCGGTGAATAATGACCTGTGAGGGAATTGATGTTCAACTGCAGCAACCAGCCCCGGTCCTTCATCTCCTCGAAAACAGAAATATCCCTGTAATAGTAGGAATACCTTTCCGGATGAGCCAGGATGGGTTTGTAGCCTGCCGAGATCAATTTGAACACAGTTTCCTCAAAATGATGCGGCGGCTGCATGAAAGACAGTTCCACTAACACGTGATTATCCCCGAAAGTCAGCAATGGTTCACGCTGGATCATGTGCTCTAACTCGGAATCCAGGTAATACTCGGCTGCCGCTTCCAGCTCTACATCCAGCCCTTCCGAACGGACAGCCTCCCTTACCTTCTCCAGGCCACCCAAAATAATTTCCGGAGTGTTCTTATAATAATCGCTCATGACATGCGGGGTGGTAATGAGCTTCCTATATCCCAATTGATGAAGACCCCTGATGAGCGCAATGGAATCCTCGATGGTAGATGCACCGTCATCAATACCCGGAATAAGGTGGGAGTGAAAATCCACTTCCAATGATTGAAAATCAGCGTACTCCCTTGGCGCGGGTTTTCCGAAAAATTTATTTAACCAACCTGCCATGAATCAATGTTGTAAATTCAAAGATATATATTGCATCACAATATCAGGAAGGTCAGGGATCAATAACGGCAGGAATTCATACCAGGAAAAGATGAGCACGGCAAAAGACATCGGGGAAACAGTGATTCAGGATGCAAGACGGATTCTGATGGTACGCCCCGCTACATTCGGGTTCAGTATTGAAAACGCAGAAAGCAATGTATTTCAGCGGCGTTCCGAAAAAAGCGATGCAGAATTACAACGTACTGCTCTTGCGGAGTTTGATCGTGCAACGGAAACCATTAGATCAGCTGGTGTAGACCTTGTGGTTTATGACCAGGAACCCAACCTTCACTTACCTGATGCGGTATTTCCCAACAACTGGGTCTCCTTTCACGAGAACACCTATGTGCTTTATCCCATGCTGTCAAAACAACGCAGGATGGAACGACAAATGGTGATGATCCCTTTCCTGAATTCGGGAAAGATAATCAACTATAAGAAGCACATTGACCTCACACCCTATGAGATTTCAGGCAAATTTCTTGAAGGTACCGGAAGTATCGTATTCGACTATGAGAACAGGATTGCCTATGCCTGCCTGTCTCCCCGAACAGATGTGGAAGTACTGAATGACCTGTGCCAACAGTTGGGCTACAGGCCTTGTTCCTTTAACGCCGTAGACGAAACAGGTGTACCGGTGTATCATACCAATGTCATTCTTTCCATTTGCAGTGATTTGGTAATTTTCTGCGAAGAGTCAATCCGCAATCAACAGACCAAAGATCGTCTGAAAGAGATGTGGCAACAGGCCGGACGGATGGTCATGGGCGTTACCCTTGAGCAAGCCAGGCATTTTACCTGCAACGTGTATCAGGTAACCGGAAAAGACGGAGAAAGAAAATTACTGATGTCAGGTTCGGCATTCGATGCCTTCACAAAGGATCAGCGCGGGTTATTGGAAGAAAAACGAACGTTGGTGCGATGTGATATTCCCACTATTGAAGAAACCGGGGGTGGCAGCTTAAGGTGTATGGTGGCACGGATAGCCTGACAATCTAACGTGTTGGCCACTGAATAAATTAACTGTCAGTTTTTAGATTTGCCTTGATTATAGATTAGCAATCCCCTCGGACAGGCGGGCTCACTGCACCTCGGGATAACAAGACTGTTGTTTATTAACAACAAGAAAAATAAGAGCACCTGAAGCTGTTATTCCCAAGTATGGCAAAGTTCGGTGGTTAGGCGAAGGTTGTACCTTCGTCTGTCTATGTTGTAGCTTTAAGCTACTTCTTTCATCTCAGCTAACAATGCTGGTAGCTGAGGAAGAGTTCTTAGTATAAATCATAATAGGACGAAGGTACAACCTTCGCCCAACACCTCGGTATAACCATTTGCAAGCTCAATATGATTTCCTATGCAAAATGGTCAACGCGTTAGTTATCTATACTTTACCGACCACACTGATTTTTTGAAGTGTACGTTTCAACCCTTCTTCCAGATCCACGGCGGGGTCATAGCCCAGCATTTCCTTTGCCTTTTCAATGGATGCCAGTGAATCACGGATATCTCCGGCTCTGGATTCACGGTGAATGGCAGGAATATCCTTTCCGAGAATCTGGTTGATCTTTGTATACATCTCCAGGATGGATGTACGCTGTCCATACGCTACATTAAACACCTGTCCCAGGGCACCGGGATGTTTTGTAAACAACGCCTTGATATTGGCCTGAACGGCATTCTCCACATAAGTGAAGTCGCGGGTCTGAAGGCCATCGCCATCAATATAAGCGGAGGTATCTGCCGAAATGGCCCGGATAAAGAGGGGCAGAGCTGCCGCATAGGGTCCATCCGGACTTTGCCGCGGACCGAATACATTAAAATATCGCAGGCCAATGATATTCATTCCGTAATTCAGATGAAAGACACCGGCATAGACTTCATCGGTAAGCTTGGATGCACCATATGGTGAAAGGGGTTTACCGATCCTGTCTTCTTTCTTCGGAAGCTCCTTGCTATCTCCGTAAACGGATGATGAACTGGCATACACCATACGCTTTACATTGGCATCCTTCGCTGCCACCAACATGTTCACAAAACCGGTCACATTCACCTGATGCGTATGCAGGGGATCTTTCAGGGAACGGGGTACAGAACCAAGCGCCGCCTGGTGCAACACATAGGTTATCCCTTCGCAGGCCTTGCGGCATGTATCCACATCACAAATATCACCTTCCACAACCTCCAGATTCCCTTTGAAACCTTTGAGGTTAAGAGCATCTCCGGTCGAGAAATTATCCAGTACCCGAACGAGGCCGGCGTTGTGTTGCAGAAGGTATTCAACGATATGTGAACCTATGAAACCACCGCCACCGGTAACCAGAAAGGAATGCGAAGACAGGTCTCCCTCGTGAAAGGTCTGCTTATCCAAAAGGTCAGGCTTTGTATTGTTGTTGATAATAGTCCCGGTAAGCACCGGACGTCACTTCTTCCAGCCACTGTTGATTCTCCAGATACCAGTCTACCGTGCGTTCAAGGCCTTGCTCGAATGTTACGGTAGGCTTCCAGCCCAATTCCTTGCCGATCTTTCCGGCATCAATCGCATACCGGAGATCATGACCTGCACGGTCCTTTACAAAGGTGATCAATTCTTCCGAAGTGCCGGGAACCCGCCCCAGCTTGCGATCCAGTATATCGCACAATAACCGGATCAGATCAATATTTTTCCATTCGTTGTGACCACCGATGTTATAGGTGGCTCCATGTTCTCCTTTATGGTAAATCAGGTCTATGGCAGCGGCATGGTCCTCAACAAAAAGCCAGTCGCGGACATTCTCGCCCTTTCCATACACCGGAATGGGCTTATCATTGCAAATATTATTCAGCGCCAGTGGAATCAGCTTTTCCGGGAACTGGCATGCGCCATAGTTGTTTGAGCAATTTGAGATCACCACAGGCAAACCGTAGGTGTGATGGTAGGCCCTTACAAAATGATCGGAACTTGCCTTGGATGCCGAATATGGGCTGCGCGGATCGTAAGGGGTCGTTTCCAGGAACAGGCCATCTTCTCCCAGGGAACCGTACACCTCATCCGTTGATATATGGTAGAACAGATGCGCATTCATATCGTCCTTCCATGCCTCACGGGCAACATTCAGTAACACCACGGTACCTACCACATTGGTATTTACAAACTCAAGGGGATTGGTGATGGAGCGGTCCACATGTGATTCTGCGGCAAGATGGATCACGCCATGAAACCGGTACTCCTTAAACAAAGAAGCCACCAGGTCTGCATCCAGGATATCGCCTTTCACAAAGCTATAGTTGTTCTTTTCCTCGATGTCGGTGAGGTTCTTCAGATTGCCTGCGTAGGTGAGTTTATCGAGGTTAACGATCCGGTAATCGGGATATGAATTGACGAGGCGTCGCACCACATGTGATCCGATAAAACCTGCACCTCCAGTAACCAGGATATTTTTTGACGTACTCATGATATCATCTGTTTACTCAGATTTTGCTGCCAGTTCCATGCGGACCGCAGCATATCTTCCAGACCCAGTTCCGCCTTCCATTTCAGAACGCGGTTGGCCAGATCCGTTTCTGCCCAGATGGCTTCCACGTCACCGGGGCGACGTTCCACGAGGCGATGTGGCAAGGGTTTTCCGGTCACTTTCTCAAAGGCCTGGACCACCTCCAGAACGGAGTAGCCCGTACCTGTACCGATATTATAAACCTCATAGGATGATACCTGATCCTGATCATTGCCCAGCAAGCGTTCCATGGCAGCAATGTGCGCCCTGGCCACGTCTACTACATGAATGTAATCTCGGACACAAGTTCCATCAGGTGTGTTGTAATCGCTGCCGAATACTTTGAGTTCATCACGCTCACCTGTGGCAGTTTGTGTGATATAAGGGATGAGGTTTTCAGGTTCATTCAGCGGAAGCTCACCGATCCTGCCGGACGGATGGGCGCCGATCGGGTTAAAATACCTTAATGCCAATGCGCGAAGAGATGTACTTCCGGATACGGATTCCAGCATATCTTCACAAACCATTTTGGTATATCCGTATGGAGACTCCGCCTTTTTCCTTGGTGTTTTTTCATTCACCGGAAGTTTATCCGGACTGCCATAAACAGTACATGAAGAGGAAAACACAATCGCATTGGTTCCTGCATTACCCATTACCTGCAGAAGGTTAAGCAGGGAAACGAAATTGTTGCGGTAGTAAAGCAGGGGATCTCTGACCGATTCACCCACCGCCTTACGGGCGGCAAAATGGATCACGGCATCCACAGGAGGCATCTCTTTCCAGGCACTCCTGATGGCCTCAACGTTGCAAAGATCCAGTTCAAAGAAGCGGGGATTCACACCGGTGATCTCCTTGATCCCGTCCAGTATCCGGATGGATGAAGTGGACAGGTCATCGAGTATGGTCACCTCAAAACCTTGTGAAATAAGTTCCACCACGGTATGCGACCCAACATAGCCCATACCTCCGGTCACTGCGATGTGTTTCTTACCTGTCATTTATTACAGGCTCCAGTATTCCACCTGTTCCATTTTATTTCGATAGAGTCCCTTCAGATCAACCAGCAGTCCTTTTCCATCAAAATATTGCTGGAAGTCGCTTTCCTTCATACCGAGATATTCTTTGTGTCCTACACAAACGATGATGGCCTGGTACTTTCCTTCCGGTGCCGAGGCCAAACCGAAA
>JAGQZQ010000112.1 GCA_020435415.1 Flavobacteriales bacterium | reverse complement strand
ATACCATTGTGGTGGTGGCACCCATCTCCGGCGGCCCTTCGGATCTGTTGGGTATACTTCCCGGCGACAGGATCGTGGAGATCGAGGGCAAGTCGGTGGCAAGCAAAGGCATCACCAACCAGGATGTCATGGACCAGCTCAGGGGCCCGGGTGGTACAGACGTGTCTGTGAGAATATACCGCAGGGGGCACAAAAAACTGCTTCCGTTTACCATCACCAGGGGCGAGATCCCCATTTTCAGTGTGGATATCGGATACATGATCAATCCGGTCACAGGTTACATCAAGATCAGTCGTTTCTCCCGAAACACCTATGAGGAATTCAAGGAAGCGATGGAAAAGCTGAAGGACCGTGGCATGGAACAGTTGATCCTGGATCTCCGGGGCAATCCGGGAGGCTACCTGGAGGCAGCGACTCTTATTGCTGATGAGTTTCTGGAACGGGATCAGCTCATTGTTTATACCGAAGGCAAATCCAGACCGCGGATGCCTTATTACGCCAGCTCCAAGGGCAACTTTGAACAACAACCGCTGGTGGTATTGATTGATGAAGGTTCTGCCTCCGCCAGTGAAATTGTGGCGGGAGCGATTCAGGACAACGACAGGGGAAGCATTGTAGGGCGCACGTCATTTGGCAAAGGCCTGGTACAGGAACAATCTGTTTTCCCTGACGGTTCCGCACTCAGACTCACCATTGCCAGGTATTACACCCCCACGGGCAGGTGCATACAACGTCCCTACAACAAAGGGGTGGAGGCCTATTACGAAGACCTGTATAACCGCAGTGATATTCATGGCGGCAACGGCGACAGTCTGCCCGAGCCGGACAGTCTGAAGTACCTTACCCCCGGCGGGAAGGTCGTCTATGGTGGCGGTGGCATTCGTCCGGACATATTTGTGCCGGTAGACACCAACGGATACAGTGCGTATCTGAACCGACTGGTGGGCTCGGGGTTGATCAACCAGTTCTCATTCCATTACGCCGATCTGCATCGGGAAGAGTTGATGCAGAAATACAATGAAGAAAGCTACCGGACGCGGTTCAGCATTTCCGGTTCAGTGAAAGAAGACTTCATTAAGTACACCGTGGAACACAGTCTGCCTTTTGAAGAAGAAGGGTGGCAACGTTCGGGAGAGTGGATCCGGCTGAGGATCAAATCCGCGATCGGTCGTCAGATCTGGCGTGAAATGGGCTTTTATCCGGTATTGCTTGAGCGTGATCCTGCGGTAAAAGAGGCCTTGAAGCTACTCCCTGGAAATTTCTGACAAAAAAATCCCAAGCCACCTTTATTTATAACCTTTTCCGCCATCTAACGGCTTCGAAAAGGGCATAAACAGGTTGCATCCCACTGTGTGGGCGAACTCCTCCATAACGCGTTTAAAATCAAAAAGAAAGCATCCCCCGCCTCCCAGTACGAGGCGGGGGTTCCGCTTTCTTCGTTAGCCTGTCGCACCTCCGTTTACGACAAGCCACGTATCATTACCGTTAAGGGACGGTAAACCCGGCGACGATGCACATCACCTGTAATTGTACTTTAACATTCTACCGGTTTGGCTAGCCTCGCCCCCGCCAAAAGGCGGGGGAGAAGACTGGCCTGTGTGTTCCAATCGTACCTCCGAAAACGACCGGAACCACCTCCGTATACACCGGCGTGTATATTCTTAATTACTTGCCGCGCCAACAGCTGCAACTCCTGGGATATCAACCCAGCGTTCGATAACACCCTGCTGTAATGCTGAATCCCATTCCACATATACATCTATTTCCTTCGCGTTACTTCCAACCTGTACCCTAAAGTCCTGCCCAACCCTAGTTACGCTTAGAACTTGCGTATACGGTGTCTGCATAAGAACATAATTCTCTACTTCCTGTGTAGTTACACCCGAATCCTGTGCCATGGTCAACTGTGCAATGCACATAATTGCCGCGACCAAAGCAGTTTTTGTCCAATTTTTCATGTTGCCCTCCATTTTAACATGTGAATATTTCAAAGAATTTCTTGCTTCAAAGGACGGGGCTTGAACGTCCGCAAACCACGGACAAATCTGGGAAATCGTTAGATTCGAGCTATAGCAATTTATGCGGGAATACAATTGCAAGGATTTTTTATCCGAAAAGCCTATATTTATACCCACCACATGCAGATTATCGTCGCCATCATCGAAAGCATGACGCCGGGAGAACTGGAGAACGTCAAAAAAGGGCTCACCCAGTTTGCCACGAAACGTGCCAAACGGCCGGGACCGGAGAACAGCACGTCATTGAAGCTCGTGGAAGCCGTCCTGGAACATGGGGACAATTTTACGGACGAGGATTACTGTGAATTGATGTATGGCAACAAACGGGACCCCAGGTTCCGGGCCTTGAAATTTTGGATCAAGCGCAGACTTCTGGAACTGCAAATTTCCGACATCTGCTTAGGGCACAATCAGGATCTCTTTATAGTTTACAAGTATAGAATACAAGTCAAGAAGTATCTTGCCCAAACGTTCCTTTATTATGCCAAAGGCAAGGGAATGCGGGTTCTCAAATTTTTGTTTGATCAAATTATAAAAATTGGAAAAGAATATGAGCTTTTTGAAGAACTTGGGGAGGCATATTCATTAATGGTTTTTACGCTAAACACCGGTGATCCGAGTATTTTTGACGAGATTGAGACCAAGAAATCTTACTATCGAAAGTGTCAATATGCTGTTGACAAAGCCTCAGAGATATATAACCGTAGGTTGCTTCTAGAAGCATCCCAGCGAAACCTACCCGCACACCAAGAGGAAATGATGCTTAGAAATGCACTTGAAGAGTTAGATCAAATTTCCAAAGAGATCAGCTCGGTTAAATTTAACTACTTTCATTTGTGCTTAATTTATGACTATCAGTTGGCAACACGAGATGTTGTACAGGCAGAAAAGACAGCCAAGAAACTCCTAACTATCGTACAGAAAAACAGATTGGTAAGTAATAGAAATCGTACCGGAAAAATATATGGTTATCTATGCTCATGCTCGTTGTACCTTGGAAACTATCATGGTGTATTAAAATATGCGAAAAAGATAAAAGAATATATTAAAGAGGGTACCAGTAATATGAAACTAACCCTAATACATGAACTTCAAGCGCAGATTTATTTGTCTAGATATGAAGACGCTAATGAAACATTGAAATTATTGCGAATTGATCCTACATATAATGATAGTGAGAGAGATATTAGTCAATACGATTACTTCCATTCCACGATTCATTTTCTACAAGGACGTTACGTTGAATGCTTTCGTATTCTTCAAGGTGTACGTGACATCATGGACGACAAAGCAGGTTGGAACATCGGTGTGCGCCAGTTAAGCTTCATGAGCCTGGTGGAAATGGGGCTTCGCGACCAGGCCAGCGCCGTGGTAGAACAAATGCGTAAATACATCGAACGTACCAAATCAAAAGTCGAATTCAGAGAAAGAGATTTAATTATTTACTCCCTGTTTGCCGCCCTCAACCGAGCCGACTTTGATTTTGATCACAGCCGCTCCAACATGAAGAAACTGATGGACCGCCTGTCCAACGACAATGATTCGATTGCCTGGCAACCCGTAAGTCAAGAGATTGTACCTGTTCACATTTGGTTCAAAGAACATCAGCGAATGGCACTGAGCAAACGAAAGAAAAGGAAGAACGTCAATTAAACGTTTATCTCTACCCCAGCCTCCGTATAAACTACCTCCGATGAAAGCCATCATTCCCATCATTGAAAGCATGAGTCCCGCTGAACTGGAAAATATCAAGCGTGGTCTGATGCAGTTTTCTACGAAACGTCCCAAGAAATCCGATCCAGAAGGAAGTGCTTCTTTAAAACTGGTAGATGCCGTGCAGAACTACGGTCACACCTACTCAAATGATGATTACTGTCAATTGATCTATGGGCAAAAACACGACCCGAAGTTCCGGGCACTGAAGTTCTGGCTCAAGCGACGGCTACTAGAACTCCGCATTACGGATGTATGTCTCAGCCATAACAGAGACTTACCACAACGATATAGAGAAAAGATACGTGTTAAAAAATACCTAGCGCAGATTTATCTTTATTTTCACGAAACTCATGGAACATATATCCACCAATTCCTTTTTGAACAAATCATAAAGATCGGCACCGAATATGAATTATATGAAGAGTTGGGAGAAGCTTATTCTATTATGTGCTTTTCAATTAAACACAGAGATCCTACCGAGTTACTTGGGATACAGGAGAAACTGAAGTATTACCGGAAATGTCAGGCAGCCATGGATCGGGTTTATGAGATCTATAATCTTCGTCAAGCACTGGAGTTTAAGCATCGGAACTTTTCACCTTTACAGGAAACTACCCTTCTACAAGAGGCATTGGATGAACTAAAAACCATGTCCGAAGGAATTCATTCCATTGGGTTCAATTACTTTTATTCGTGTCTGGTGTATGATTTTTACATGGCACAAAAAGAGATTCATAAGGCAGAAGACATAGCCAAGGATTTATTGAATCAACTAAAAACCAACATACTCGTTTACAATAAAGGGCGAATCGGCAAAACCTACGGTTATCTGTGCACATGTGCGCTTCACCTGAGGGATTACAAACAGGTTTTACAGTATGTCCACAAACTAAAGGAATACCTGAACCCAGGCACTAACAACATGAAGTTCGCCCTCCTTCATGAACTGCAGGCACAGATACACCTCGGACAATATGATGCGGCGGAAACAACCTTAACAATACTGCGTTCCGAACCCATCTACAACGAAGACAAACGGGACAGCGGCCAATACGACTACTTCCAGGCGGTCATCCACTTCCTTAAGGAAAACTACTCCGAATGTTTCAGCATCCTGCAAAGCATACGGGACATCACGGACGACAAAGCCGGCTGGAACATCGGTGTGCGGCAATTGTGTTTCATGTGTCTGGTGGAAATGGACCTCTACCAGCAAGCCAGCGCCACGGTGGAACAAATGCGCAAGTACATCGATCGGACGAAGGCAAAGGTCGAATTCCGGGAAAGAGACCGGGTGATCTACTCCCTGTTTGCCGCTCTCAACCGGGCCGACTTCGATTTCAACCATACCAAATCCACCATGCCGAAGCTTGTTGGTCGTTTGTCCGATGATGATGGTGATATCTCCTGGCAGTCCGTCAGCCAGGAGTTGGTGCCGGTGCATACGTGGTTCCTGAAACATCAGGAAGCCACCTTGAGGAAAAGAAAGCTGAAGAAGAACGCTGACCGAATGACATAATCCCAAGCCGCATACCTTACCTCCGATGAAAGTCATCATTCCCATCATTGAAAGCATGAGTCCCGCTGAACTGGAAAACGTCAAGCGTGGCCTGATGCAGTTTTCTACCAAACGTCCGAAGAAATCCGATCCCGAAGGAAGTGCTTCTTTAAAACTGGTGGATGCCGTAACAAAATTCGGCCACGCCTATTCCAATGATGATTACTGTCAATTGATCTACGGCCAAAAACACGACCCCAAGTTCCGGGCGCTGAAGTTCTGGCTTAAAAGGCGATTAAATGAACTTCGTATTTCTGATGTGTGTCTGAGCCACAATGATGAAGTTCCGTTGGCATACAAATTCCGAATCCAGGCAAGGAATTATATTACCCAATCATATCTGTACCATGGTCAAAGTCACGGCAAACATGTTCAAGAGTTTCTCTTTGTACAGGCCGTCAAGATTGGCGAGGAGTGGGAATTATTCGAAGAGTTGGTAGAGGCCTATTATCTTATGGGAATTGCATATAGAAATGATCAAAAAAAGTTTCTGGAATTATGTGAAAAGAAGCATTACTATCGAAAATGCCAATTGGCCCTGGACCGGGTCCTGGAGTTGAAGAATCTCCGCCTTTCCGTCCTGGAATCAGAAAGGAATCTCCCTCCCCATGTGGAAGCCGCATTGCTGGAGGAACCGTTAGAAGAAATGAAGCCCTTAATGAAAGAGATCAAATCTGATAAGTTCAAATACTTCTACTTATCTCTATTAAACGACTTTTATGTTGCAAAGAGGGATTACCCAAAAGCGGATGAGGTGGCGCAAGAATTGCTTGCGATGGTAAAAACAAACAAACTGGTAAGTGCCTCATATAGATTAGGTAAGTGTTATGGTATGCTTTGCACACAGGCACTCTTTCAAAAAAATTATGAGGGTGTGCTCGATTATGTAAAATCGCTCAAAGAACATCTTAATCCGGGCACAAACAACATGAGGTTAACACTTGAGCATGAACTTCAAGCACTATTGCATTTAGGGAGATATGACGATGCCCAACGAACACTAAAGACGCTTTGTGCAGAATCATTTTATTATGAAAACAAGCAATATGCCGGCCAATACAACTACTACCAGGCGGTCATCCATTTCTTAAAAGGAAACTATTCAGATTGTTTCAGCATACTGCAAAGCATCCGGGACATCACAGACGACAAAGCGGGCTGGAACATCGGTGTCCGGCAATTGAGCTTCATGTGCCTGGTGGAAATGGGACTCTACCAGCAAGCCAGCGCGACCGTAGAGCAAATGCGCAAGTACATTGACCGCACCAAATCAAAGGTCGAATTCCGGGAAAGGGACCGGGTCATTTACTCCCTTTTTGCCGCCCTCAACCGGGCCGACTTCGACTTCAACTACCCCAAGTCCACCATGCAAAAACTAGTGGATCGCCTGTCAGACGACAAGGGTCCGGTAGCCTTTGAACCCGTCAGCAGTGAAATAGTGCCCATCCATACCTGGTTCAAAAAGCACCAGAAAAAACAAAAGAAAAATGCCTGACAGCTGTTGATGTACAGCCGCCAGGCAATCTCTTTTATAATCTGAATATTTACTGCGGAATTCTCTTGATCGTACAACCCAGGGACTTGGTGCTGTTCGGATCGATGGCCTTGCCCGCCGCCAGATTTGACAACGCATTCTGCAACCACGGTGTCTTCACCTCTTTCACATCATCGGCATTGTCATCAATAGCACCGCGATAGGCCAGCTTCAGATCGGCATCAAATAAAAATACGTGTGGTGTACGCGTTGCACCCAGGGCATCCGCCAAAGCAGACCCTTCATCCATAACGTAAGGAAAGGTATAACCGGATTTCTTTGCGTGCGCCTTGATGGATTCCATGGAATCATCGCCTTCTCTCTTGGCAGCATTGGAGTTGACAACCACCATGCCGATATCATTCTTCTTGCAAGTCTCCGCCAGACCGTTGTAGCGTCCTTCCCACTTCATAACCCACGGACAGGTGTTACAGGAAAAAATAACAAGCAGGCCTTTCTTCCCCTTCAGGTCTCCCAGCGTGACCTTCTTTCCTTCGGTATTTTCAAGTTTTATATCGGTGCCTTTTGCGGCATCACCAATTTCCAGTTCATGTATGCCGTCATGGGCCATCTTAAATGCACCAAGTGCCAGGATGGCAAGACAAAGAGTAAAGATTTTTTTCATTGTTATGGGGGATGTTAGATTTTAAAATTACCGCCTGATCCCCGAATTTCCAAAAAGCCCTTTGTTATTGTTGTTCTTGCTTTTGGACTTTTTCTTTTTCTTGAAAGAGAAGGGACTACCTTTCTCCATAGGGATCACAGGATTTTTATATGCCGGACAACCATGTTTCTGACATGACGTGACGCCCAATGCAAATCCAAGCAAGAGGACCATCATGATCGCTTTCGTCTTCATCACTAAATTACTTTTTTGTGCTTTAGGCCAGCTGCTGCTTGGTTTAAAGTAACAATAATTGAAGGAATATTACAAACTTAGGGCCTGCATAACCATTGTCTTCGCATACCAGAATCTGCATGGATCACCAAACCCATCCCATATACGCTGTTGCCGGAAAAAAGATATGGCCCGGATTGATGCGCTTTTTACCTTGCCTTATGTTGCTAGTATTTACCTGTGCCGTAGACGGGCAATCGCGTTGGAAAACCTTCAGAACGATCAGCCGGCCGGAAAGGTGCTGGGTCCTGTTTCACCCGTTCGTTGCCGGAAAATGCCTGAATCTTACAAAACAGGCGCAGGCAGCAAGTGAACGGATCATGAGATCGGATACGCTGGACGGAGACCCTGCCGGTGGACAAGTCGATGCTTTCCGGCATGCCTACTGGATGGCCCTGGTCTCAAGCCGAACGGGGTGGCGCAAGGCACGAAGTCTGGGACGTGCACATGAAAGGGGTAACCATATTGCCAGGCGAAAGGGTCATCTCGAAGATGGCCTCATTCCTGACAAACCAGCCAGCGACATGGACCTATGGAACAACGACGCCGGCATTGACATCGGCCGCACTCATAAAAACGCACCCTCTGATAGTCTGCGGATCTATGTGATCTCTGCGATCATGGAAGGAAAGATGCGAGTCCTGTCCAAAAATGCAGCCGGACAATGGCTGGACTGCAACGGACAACCCCTACCCCCGGAATCATACACAGGTCTTTGGGAGAATGACAAATGCCTCGTACCTTCGGATCAGAAGCATGAATAAGAACATATCCATACTCCTTCTGATCGCGCTGTTGATGGGCGGACTTGCTCATGGCCAGGACCGGCAACAGACCATCCACGGGCGGGTGACCGACCGCGATACGCAATACCCCCTCCCCGGCGCCGCCATTCTCCTGATTGGCACCGATCCGCCCATAGGCACCGTTACAGACAACGATGGCTACTTCGAGCTGAAAGATGTGGCTGTCGGAAGGGTAAGTCTGCAGATCAGCTACCTGGGATATAAAACCGAGGTCTACCAGAACCTGGTTCTCACAAGCGGAAAACAACTGGTGGTAAACGTGACCCTGGAAGAAATGGTGATCCAGGGCCAGGAGGTGGTCATCCAGGGAGAGCGAAGCAAGCAGCAGGCACTAAACGAAATGGCCACGGTAAGTGCACGCCAGTTCACCGTGGAAGAAACCAACCGGTATGCAGGCACACTGGGAGATCCTGCCCGCATGGCTGCCAACTTCGCCGGGGTCGGATCCGCTTCCGATCAACGTAACGACATCATCATCCGCGGCAATTCGCCCGTAGGTGTTCTGTGGCGTTTCGAAGGGGTGGACATTCCCAGTCCGAACCACTTTGTATCCCAGGGAACCAATGGCGGACCCATCAGCATCCTGAACAATAACCTGCTGGCAAACTCCGATTTTTTCACCGGCGCTTTTCCAGCAGAATACGGCACTGCGCAAGCCAGCGTTTTCGATCTGACCATGCGCCGCGGCAATACGGACAAACGGGAGTATACCTTCCAGGTGGGATTCAACGGTGCCGAACTCATGACGGAAGGTCCTTTCTCCAGAAAGAAGGGAAAAGCAAGTTACCTCGCCAGTTACCGCTATTCCACCCTGGATATTTTTGAAGCATTGGGGATCAACTTCGGCACGGCCGGC
>JAGQZQ010000111.1 GCA_020435415.1 Flavobacteriales bacterium | reverse complement strand
CCCTGGCTATGCGTCTGGAAGTAAATTCAGGCAAGTACATAGAATATGTCTACACCCTTCAGGGCAATACCTTTCTGGTTGATCTTGATGTGAATACGCATGGGATGCAGCAAGAGATTGCAGCAAATGTGAACCGGTTTGATATCCACTGGCAGCATGATGTCCCACGTCAGGAAAAGGATCTGAAAAACGAGCGCATCAATACCACCATTTTCTATCACTACATGGAGGATGGGGAGACTGACCACCTCTCGATGAATGACGAGGATGATAAGAACCTTGAGGCCAAAACTTCCTGGATCGGGATGAAGCAACAATTCTTTACGTCCGCATTGTTATGTAAGGAAGGTTTTGAGAAACCCATAGGTCTCTCGGTCAAACCATATGAGGAAGGAGAGGAAAAGTACCTGAAGCAGGTGACCGCAGAATTGTCTATTCCGTACGATCATCAGGAAAAGGAAAGCCAGCACTTACAATTTTACTTCGGCCCAAACCATTACAAGACCCTCCAAAGCATGGATGTGGGTATGGAGAACATCATACCGTTGGGTTGGGCGGTTTTTAAATGGGTGAACAAGTACTGTGTGATCCCGGTCTTCCACTTTCTGGATAGCTTTAACATGAGCTATGGCGTGATCATTCTCCTGCTGACCTTGCTCATCAAACTGGTGCTGTTCCCATTGACATTTAAGACCTATCTGTCCGGTGCCAAGATGAGGATTCTGAAACCGGAGCTGGAAGAGTTGAACAAAAAGTTCAAACCGGAGGAAGCCATGAAGAAGCAACAGGCAACCATGGCACTTTACCGCCAGGCAGGTGTGAATCCACTGGGTGGATGTATCCCCATGCTTCTTCAAATGCCTATTCTCTATGCCTTATTCCGGTTTTTCCCGGCATCGATCGAACTTCGTCAGGAGTCATTCTTATGGGCCACCGACCTGTCGACCTATGACTCCATCATGACCCTGCCATTCAAGATACCGATGTATGGCGACCATGTGAGTCTGTTCACGTTGTTGATGACGGCTTCCATATTTCTTACCATGAAGTACAACACCGGTCAATATGGAGGGAATGAACAAATGGCCAAGCAAATGAAGATCATTATGTACATCATGCCTATTTCGTTCATGTGTTTCCTGAATAACTATTCCAGTGGATTGACGTACTACTACTTCACGGCAAATATGATCACCTTCTTCCAGCAGTTCATTATCAAGAAATTTGTAGATGAAGATGAGATACACCGTAAGATGCAGGAGAACAAGAAAAAACCGGCGAGCCAGAAGAAGTCTAAATTTCAACAAAGATTAGAAGAGATGGCGAAGCAGCGGGGGATAGATCCCTCGAAACGGTAGGTTAGCTGTCGGGCAGGCCATTCTCCTGGTGGGAAATGGAATTCAGATTACCATGCGTACCAGTCCAAATATCATGGTGAAAACCGAAAAGATGATCATAGAGTTCCTTGAGGACGATCTTGTGCATATTAAGGTACTGGAAGGAATGGAAGTGACGGTGGATGACATCCAAAAGATGGAGGAGGTCGTGGAGGAGCAGGGTGGTGGCAGGCCCTACCGTAACCTGATCGTTGCGGAAAACTATGTGACCACCACATTTAAAACCGTGCGGTATATGGGGACCGAAGAAGCCAACCGCCTGACCATCGCCGATGCCTTTGTGATCAACTCATTGCCACAGCGCATCATGGCAAACTTTTACCTGAATGTTGTAAAGCCATTAAAGCCTACGAAATTCTTCAAAACAGAAGAGGAGGCATTCAGCTGGTTAAAGCAGTTCGAACTACAGAAGTGAGCGCCTCAGCTTGCTTTTAAGCATCCAAAACATGATATTGGACCGATCCTTGTAGGTAAGGAAGTACAGACCAGATAGCCCATGAAAATCCAAACTTTTTTATTCGCCTGTATTGTTTTGAGTTTAACATTTGGTTCTTCCTGCCATTCAGGGAAGAAAGCCACAGGCGATGCCGTAAGTCAGTCAACTGAAGATACACCGCAACCGGATGGAGACATAAAGGTCAAGGATAAAATGGTTGAGGATGAAGATTCCCTGTTTGCCAGTATCTCCAGAAGTCCATGCTTCGGCAGATGTCCTGAATATGACCTGCGTATTTACCGAAGTGGCTATACCATCTATGATGCTAAAAGATTTACAGATACGGTCGGCGTCTTTTATACAATTCTGCCCAGGGAAAAACTGGACAAGATCAAGGAGTACGCAAATGAAATCGGGTATTTCGAGATGGAGGATTCCTATGATAATCAGTATGTGACGGATATTCCGGGTGTGGATACCCGCTGCCATTTTGATGGTAAAGACAAAAGCATTCACAACCGTTATCAGGGACCCAGGGAACTCTCTTCATTTGAGAAGTTTCTGGACGATCAGGTAAAGGATGTGGAGTGGAAATTGTTAAAGCGACCGCAGGATTGATCTATTCGAGGATGCGGACCTCTACGCGACGGTTACGTGCCCTGCCTTCTTCCGTTTCATTGCTTTCTACTGGAACGGTGTCTCCGTAGCCCAACACTTTTACCCGATTTCCTTCAACGCCATGGTTGATGAAATAATCCCCCACCACACGTGCTCTTTCCTTTGATAACTTCATGTTGAATTCCGGTTTGCCGCTGTTGTCGGTATGGCCGGCTACCTCGATCTGGAAACTTTTAACACGCTTCATATAATCAATGAGCTTGTCGAGTTCCTTGCGGGACTCCTGAAGGATCACCAGCTTAGAGCTTCCTTTTTCAAATTCAAACTGGATATTTCTGACAGCGAATACATCCGGTGTTACATCTTCCGGAAGTCGTTCTTTCCGTTCCATTTCAATCATTAACTCCAGCCTTACGCCAATACGAATGGAGTCCATTCTTACCGGGACATACAGATCGTTTCTGACCTCCAGGATATACGTCGGATCGCCGAATAGCCTGGCCCTGAATTCCCCGGCAGAAGTTGATGATGCGTGAATCTCTTTTTGATTGCTGTAGGTGTCTCTGAAGGTAATTTCTGCCATGATCGGTTTGCCGGTCTGCACATCCGTGACAGTACCGCTTACAATTCCGAGTGGGGTATACGGCACAGGATCGCTCTCCTCCAGCTTCATCACGCTGGGTAACTGGTAAGAAGACATGTCCACTTCGTAAATATCATTGTCTCCCATTCCTTCAGGCTCGACGGAAGAGTAATAAGCCTTCTGGCCGTCTGAAGTCAGGATGAAATGCACATTGTCATCCACTGTATTGATGGGATATCCGAGGTTCTCCGGTTCGGACCAGTGTCCGTCTTCAAAGACCGTCATGAAAATATCATAACCTCCCATGGAATGGTGCCCGCGTGAGGAAAAGTAAAGTGTTTTTCCGTCTGGGTGAATGAACACACCGATTTCGTCTTCGGCAGTATTCACTACCGGCCCCAGGTTTTCTATATGGCGTACATCATTCTCATCGCGATAGCTTTTGTAAATATCACCACGACCGTATCCGTTCTTTCGTTCGCTCACAAAGTACATCACCTTGCCATCGGGTGTCACGCTTGCCGAACTTTCAAAATAGGAAGTATTGATGCCTTTTCCGAGAGAAACCGGTGTAGACCATTTTCCGTTGTCTGCCTTTCTTGAGACGAAGATATCCCCGCTTTTGGTGCGATTAGGGGTGTTCTTATAAACGTATATCTGTGATCCATCCGGAGAGATGCTAAGGGACGCGTCATGATAATTGGTGTTCAGGGAGCCTTTGAGATTGGTGGCTTCCGTCCAGGTTTGACTGCTGTCCATATACTGAGAATAGTATATGTCTTCGTAGTACTGATGATCGTTGATGTCAATGGCCTTTCCTGTGGTGTTTGGTCTTCTGGAAGTGAAAATGAGTGTTTTTCCATCGGCGGTAACGGAAGGACTGTATTCGGGATACTGGGTGTTTATGGCTTTGTCCATATTCTCGATGGTTACATCCACCGGGTGAAGCATCATATCTTCTGCATAGGATACCTGATCCAGGTATGTGTTGACAGGGTCATCCTCAATTTTTTCAGGAAGAAGGCCATACCTGTAGAGGTTGTAGTGCTTCCTGGCACTGTCAAGTACGCCGGCATAATGGAATGCCTGTCCGAGTTGAAAGTGGATATCTTCTGCAACCATTGGGTCCAGTTCGTGGGCTTTGTTCAGGTAGGTTATGGCTTCCTGTTTGTTGCCAAGCTTAAGCTCCGTAAGGCCGAGTTTATAATTCAGGTAGGCATTTGTTTCGTTGTTGGCGTATAGCTCCTGATATAGCGCCAGTGCTACGTTGTGATTTTTTTCTTTGTATGCGCGCTGGGCCTTCCACATTTTGACAATATCCTGCATGGAGAAATTCTGATCGGGACTTTTAACGTATTCAGGCTTTGCTGTAACCTTTGCCCCGGGTCTGTAGAGTACACCCAAACCTACAAAGCTGTATTTGTCATTTTTGCTGCCAGTCTCAATCCAGCCATCCAGTTTGTCGGTGGCGGTGATGCGAAGACCTAGTTCCGCACTCACGTCCAGCTTAGGTGTAAGCTGATACGCTACTTGTAAACCAAGGGGGACAACAACTTCCCTTGTTTTTCCGGTATTCGCAATACCTTTTCTCAGATAGGATACCGGTTGCTGATCTTTCAGTTTGTAGATCTGACTGTCAAAGGTCGCAAATCCTATGGTGGCATAACCTTCTACCCGGACTTTCCGGTTAGGGTTGATCACCCATGGCATGATCAAATGGTAAAAGTCAACCTGCACGCCAAGCGTTGTTTCAAATAAAGAGGTGTTAAAGTAGGCGCCTCTGCTGATTTCGTCAGAAACCAGGGTAAGATCCCGGTTGGTCCCCTGAAGCCGGCCGCCAACGATCATGCCTTTTACAGCAACTGCATTGGAAACGTTTTTCTGCAGGGAGAAGCATATTCCCAGCTGATTTTCATTCATGTTCCTCCCTATAGGCAAAAGACCATTTTGTTTGATCTCGCCATAGTTGTGAAGAAGACCGAGTGATAGACCGGCCCGGATTCCGGCAAATACCGGTTTGTGAGAAGGAGGTGTGGTATCGTGGATGTCATTGGCACGTATGCTCCCTGAAATCAAGGCTGCACAAAGAATGACGCTGATATATCTTGTGTGGATATGCATTCACTTAACTAGCTTATGGTTAAGCTACATTTTTCAATAAATATAAGAAAATCCCGTGAGCGGTTCATCTTTTGAAATTAAACTACCCTATTTACCTTGGATGCAGTGTGGGTGCCATGGTTTGAAATGCACGTAATCCCTCAAGCATGTCCCCGTCCAACCGGTAAACGATCTTGTTTAAATAATTTCTCATATCAATCGCCGATAGGTGGTCATGTTGTATCCCTTCAAGGGCTGCATCAATGGATCCGGTACCTAGTGCAAGGGCAGCTTCCATTTCAATTTCAAATGATTCATCAGGCTTGGTATTGCTCACCCAGGCAGCAAATACAAAGGGAAGTCCGGTCATTTCCATCCAGTGGGCAGACAGGTCATAGACATACCGGAACCGTGTGGCTATGCCAAATGCACGGTCGCCGATCACTACACCACCGGTTTTTCCCTGGATCTGAGACTCATATCCCGGAGATGCCTGCATCCATGACGGATTTACCTTCCAATGATCCCTTGCCAGTATTTGTACCAGTTGAACAGAGGTCATTGAATGGTGGTCCAGGAGTATGTTCTCCATCTCTTCTACAGGAACCTGACCTACCAGCAACACGGAATCTACAGCGCCCCGACTACCAATGCCATATTTGCCTACGATTCTTGCATTTCGGATATGTGGTATCGCTGCAACGGGCACCAGGCCGATATCTGCATCGTTAGTCATCAGGCGTTTTGCACATACGGATGGGATGTCAAGACTTACATCGTAACGGTCCATAATGCCGGACCTTTCCATCCCGTAGATCATGGGTCGGGTATTTAAAAAAGATACGGCGGAAATTCTGTGTGGCGTCAAGCGTTGTTGTTTTTATCCAGTTCATGAACGGCAAGGGTAGCGGCAACCACCCCGTAAGTGGGTGCTATGACCCAGCCGATAAACGGAAGGAGATAAATAAAATGAAATGCCAGCCCGTTGGCAATGCCAACCCATCGATGTCTTCTGACATAGTGAATGCTGTTTTTCAAATTCATTCGTTTTCTTTCAAGGGAATAATCGATCATCGAGAAACCGCAAAAGTAGGATTCGATGATGACAATGAGAAAGGGGCTTGCCATGCCTGCTACCGGAACAAAGGCCAGGGCGTATACCAAAAGCGAAAGGATGAGTTCCCGAAAGGCATTCCGGATGGCCAGAAGGCTTCCGCGGGCTGCATCTTTTAACAGACGGCTAAAACTGAACGGATAACGGTTGCCCGTCAGAATTTCGTCCACCTTTTCGGATAACAGCGCCAGAAGAGGTGATAACAGGATGAGCATGATGTACCGGTAAATGCTCAGGTAGATCATGACCATCAACATTCGCAGCAGAAATGACAGCAGAAAGGTCAGGGTGCCGTGGATCCAAAATATTGCACCGCTATCGGTATCCTGAAGGCCCGTCCATTCCTCAAATGCGGTCATCCATTGTCCGGTGACCGTCCAGGCAAACCAGGCGAAAATGATAAATAATGCCAGATTAATCAGTCCTGGAAAAAGGATGTATCCCCATAAACGGTGCCTGACAATGAAGCGGTGTGCGGTGATATAGGTGCTGATGCCTAACCTGAAAGCCTGAAATGGATTCATGGTGCGAAAGTACAAAGTATGCACATAGCAAGGGGTGTAGGTCAGGAAAATCAAGAATAGTGTTTCAGGGTGACATAAATCAGAAACCGGATTGATCAAGGTCAAGGAATTTGGTTGGTGGGTGATCAATCTTTGAAACAATCAATATCTGTATAACCAAACCAAAACCATACGACTATGACACTGATCAAATCAAATTTTCCTGCCTGGGCAGGAATGACTGACTTTTTCGACAATGATTGGCTGCGTGCAGGGTTCGATCAACCCATGTGGTCGCCGGCCGTAAATGTGATCGACCATGAAGGGGCTTATGAAATTGAAGTGGTGGCGCCCGGATTCCAAAAGTCTGACTTCGATGTATCTGTCGAGAACCGTGTATTGGTGGTAACCGGAAAAAGTGAGACCGAGAAAAACGAGCAGTCTAAAAAATACACCAGAAAGGAATTTAGCCTCAAGTCATTTTCAAAAAGTTTTACCCTGCCGGATGACGTGACCGATGAAGATATCAAGGCACGTTATACCGACGGTGTGTTAAGGCTTGAATTGAAAAAAACCGGGGAGAAGGCTCCCGCGAAGAAGGAAGTGAGTGTGGGGTAGATAGTAGATAGTAGATAGTAGATAGTAGGCAGTAGGCAGTAGGCAGTAGGCAGTGGGGGAGCCGTTTGCTGAGGAGAGTTAAGAATTAAGAATTAAGAATAGACAACCATGTGCACTTGGGTCATATTTTTTTCAATATACAATCCCGAAGGGATGGCATATTAATGAACCCATAAACATTGTGATCAAATTAGTTGCAACACGGTAGCCCCGAAGGGGTGACATCATAATAGATTGTATATGCATGGAAGCTTAATTATTTGTTCTACGGCAATCCCGAAGGGATGACATATTTATGAACTAATACATTGTGATCAGATTATTTGTAACACGGTAGACCCAGAGGGGTGGCATCATAGTAGGGTAACCATGTGCATTTAGGTCAAATAATTTCCAAAGTGCAGCCCCAGAGGGGTGGCATCATAATAGGATGCCATATGCATCCACGTAAATTGTTTGTTGTAACGTAGCCCCGTAGGGGTGACATTATCTATATTGATATGGAAACATTAGTCATCAGACCCAAAAGCGACTTCATGCAAGTGGCTGCCTGGGACAGTTTGTATGCGTTAACCGAGCACTGGAAGTCCGACATGGACTTCTTTAAGGATGAAATTAATTTTCTGGATATCCTCCTGGGTAAATATTTTATCTGGCTCACCAGAGACGATAATGTGCATGATGTTCAGCCGCTGCTCAAAGAGGTTGATGATATGCGGGCTTTGTGCAAAGGACTTGCCAGTCGCGTTGATTTGCACTTGTTGAGACTCTCTCATCTTATCGAAAACGCTTTCAGTCATGATGAGCAAGCGTTCAGGGATGAACACGAAAAGCTGGAAAATGACCTGGCATCTTTTACGGGTGCGTTCAGAAACCTCAAGCAGAAGGTCTTCGGGATCACTAAGAAAGTGATGGAAACAGAAAGGATTCAACATCTGTTGAGTTAATTATCTGAAAATATCGGGAAGCAGAAAATTGGAAGTAGGTTCCCTTCGGCCCTGTATGCTGTTGCTGTCAGCGTATCCTGATTTGCTTCGTGGAAATATTGTTGACAACTTTCAGCAAAGGCCCGAAAGCGAATTTACCGGTGATTGTGTACCTTTACCTTCCATGGAACTGACCCCTCTGACTGCTGTCTCTCCTGTGGATGGGCGCTATAGGCGCAGCACCGAAGCACTCGGTGCATACTTTTCTGAATTTGCACTGATCAGGTATCGCCTCCATGTTGAAGTGGAGTATTTTATCGCGCTTTGTGAAATACCTCTGCCACAACTGGCCGGCTTTGATACTTCCGTTCATGAACGGATGCGGAAGCTGGTTTCCGGTCTGACCGTGCAACAGGCACAGGCCGTCAAGGATATCGAGAAGGTCACCAACCACGACGTGAAAGCCGTCGAGTATTTTCTGAAGCAGGAAATGGAGTCCTGGGGTGTTGGCGCAGAACGTGAGTTCGTGCACTTCGGACTTACATCACAGGATATCAATAACACCGCAGTTCCGCTTTCCATTAAGGAAGGCATAGATGAGATCATTGAACCGCTGTTTGACAAGCTGATCAAAAAGCTTTCTTCCATGGCGGAAGAATGGAAGGATGTGTCCATGCTGGCACGTACACACGGACAACCGGCATCGCCAACACGTCTTGGTAAAGAGGTTCGGGTGTTTGTGGAACGGCTGCGACTCCAATGGGAAGCCGCATCAGCTGTTCCTCATGCCGCTAAGTTCGGCGGCGCCACCGGCAATCTGAATGCGCATTGTGTGGCTTACCCCGATCAGGACTGGAATGTGTTTGCAAATAAATTCATTGAAGAAGGTCTCGGGTTGACCCGGTCATTTCCTACCACCCAGATCGAGCATTACGACCAGCTGGGTGCACGGTTTGATGCACTCAAGCGTGTTTCAGTGATATGTATTGATCTTTGCCGGGATATGTGGACCTATATTTCGATGGAGTACTTCCGCCAAAAGATCAAGGAAGGGGAAGTCGGTTCATCTGCCATGCCGCATAAGGTAAACCCCATCGATTTTGAGAATGCCGAAGGAAACCTCGGCATTGCCATC
>JAGQZQ010000110.1 GCA_020435415.1 Flavobacteriales bacterium | reverse complement strand
CAGGTTGTGTTGAGTTCTTTTAGAAATTGTTTGCCCACGGGTGTGAGCTTATAATATTTTCTGGGAGGCCCGGAGGTGGATTCCTCCCACCGGTAGCTGAGCAGGCCGGCATTCTTTAGCCTTGTCAGGAGCGGGTAGAGGGTACCCTCTACCACGATCAGCCTGGACTGTTTGAGGCGCTCGATGATGTCTGAAGCGTAGGCATCATCCTCCGAGACCAGGGACAGGATACAGAATTCCAGTATCCCCTTTCTCATTTGCGCTTTGGTGTTCTCGATGTTGATCATGGGACAAATATACAAACAATAAGGTACTATGCAATACATAGTACCTTAAAAAAATGTTAAATGTGATATGTCAGTATATAAGGACCGTAAGGTTTTGCCCTTCGTATCACCATTCATTTAAATATCAGACCATCTGTTATCGGATTTTTACCATGTATGGGTTTGAGGTTTCTTTCCGCATTTTACCTCACTTCATTTGCGGAATTAAACAACTCAAAAACCAATCCTCATGAAAAGTCCAATTCACTTTGCTGCCGTTATAACCGGGTTATTCGTCAGCCTTTCTTTTTCCTCTTATTCACAGGTAACCACCTCGTCCAATAATTATCCCAGTACCTCTTATGTAGGATCCTCCAGCACCAGTACATTAAAAGATATCATATTTAAAGCAAATGGTTTGGAGCGCATGAGACTGCAAAGTTCCAATGGATTTGTTGGGATCGGTGTGAATAATCCTACGGAAATGCTTCATGTGAATGGCAACATCAGGGTACACAATGCAGCACTCTATCTCAGGGGAGGTACGGATGTTTACCATGGCATTGCATTTAAGTATGATTTTGGAACCAAGTATATAGACGGGCCGGTGGTTTTTGGCTATGCCGGAGGTGCGCTTGCCACAATGTTTAACGGGACGGAAAAAGTCGTTTTGAAGTGGGAGAATAATGGTAAGGTGATGATAGGAAACGTAGGAAATCCGGGTGATTACCGGCTGTACGTTGAAAAAGGCATTCTGACGGAGAAAGTGAAAGTAGCCGTATCCACAACATCTGATTGGGCGGATTATGTCTTTGCTGCCGACTACAAAATGAAGTCCATTGAAGAATTGGATGCATACGTAAAAGAACATCAGCATCTGCCCAATGTGCCTTCCGCAAAAGATGTTGTGTCAGAAGGAATAGATCTGGCGAAAATGGATGCCACCTTGCTGTCAAAGATTGAGGAGCTGTCGTTATATATTATCCAGCTGAAAAAGGAAAACACCGAGCTCGCAAAGAGAATTGAGAAAATGGAGAATGAGTAATCCCACCTGTTTCATATCGCATATTAACACGCTGTTTTCTCATGAAAAAGATAAAATATATACTGGCCATCGTGGTGGCTTTAAGCACCCAGATTGCCTGGTCGCAAGGCGATTGGCAGTTTGTGGGGCCCCGGTCTGAGAACCAGGCCGCCGATAATAAATTTGAAACCTCTCAACTTAATAACATCACCATCGATCCTTACAATCAGCTGCACATGTTTGCGTCGGGGTGGTATGGTGGGTTGTGGGAAAGTATGGACAGAGGTACAACCTGGACCAATGTTGATATCCTTCCGATGAATACCAACGGCGTTTCGGCCGTTACTTTTGTCAGCAGTGCAGAGGTGATTGTCGGTGATCTGTTTCAGAACAGCCGGTACGGAGATAATTATGATGAGTACAGGCTATACTCCAAAGCCGTGTACAAATATAATTTTCAAACGAAGGTCTGGACCAGTCTGGGTGAATTGGAAAATACAGGAAATGTTCCGTTTTGTATTAAGAGTATTGCCGCTTTTCCGGTCAACCATCAGATCTTATTTGTGTGCACTTCCCGGGGGTTATTTCATTCCATGAACGGGGGGCAATCCTGGTCGGCCGTTCCCACTGCCCAGGACTGGGTTGAGAATATGTTGTTCATACCGAATGTTCCCTCCGGAGGTTATAATGCCTATATCGCCGGTTCAACTGGTTACGGAGTGCACGTTTATACGGATTTGTTTCCTACCGGCACACCGATGATCAAGGAGTGCACAAATGCCGGGGCATTGTCTCCGACCTTTACAAACCTGTCTTCAAACTTTAGCACACCATACTCATTGTCGGTCGCCAGGTTATGCATGGCGCCTATGGAGGCGTCCGGGGATGTTCAGTTTTTTACATTGACGTTGGGATCCAATGCCTCCAACTTTAGCTCAGGGACATCTTATATACATTCATTTAAAAAGAATATGACAACCGGTGTTTTGTCGGCATATGCCAACCTCACACCGAACAGCTATGTCGGACATGGTTCTCCCACCAGAATGGCTGTCGCCTATGATAACATCAACAAAGGCGTTTGGTTTGGAGGTGTTTATTTCAACTTCCTTCATGTACCATCATCAAAAATCACCGCGACCATATTCCATCGTTATCATACCAGGTGGGGATATTTACACGACGATTATCATGATATCGTCATTGATACATATAATGGCACTACGGAAATGTATCTGGCCAATGATGCCGGAATCGCGAAATCGGTGTTAGGCTCCCCCTTTATAAATGGAGTGCCTCCGAATGCTCCGGTGGCAGGTCAGCTTTATTTCGAACCTATGAATTATGGTATTGATGTAGCACTGGTGCGGGGATTTTCAGGTTCCGAGCATGACCCGGACATCTACGCGGTAGGCGGTCACGATATCGTAAACTCGGATATTTATGATGCTGCTACCGGTAAGAACAGATACACCCACGAAACATGGGAGAATGACGGAACACTGATTGATAAATATGATAAGGACAGGATGTTTCTGGATGCTACCGTATGGAATGCAATGTACCATGTGTCTCTTGATGGTGGCCAAACCATAGGGAGTGCGAAGAAGTTTTACAGACCTGCACCGGGCAATACTTTTGAACAGGGTGCCGTAGAAGGGGATGACGGTGGAGGTGGGTTCAGATACCGGCAGTTTTATCAGGACCCTTATCGTCCGGGACGAATCTTTCATGCCAAATCAAAGAAGGGAATTAGCCAGTTTGATCCGGTAAGCAACACGTTTATTCTTAAGATCGAACCCTGGCTTATGCAGCCTGGTCTGATCTGGGGACCATCCTGTTACACCGGTGCATGGGAAATCAAATCGGAAGGCCTGGTCAAGGGGATGTCCTTCTCTCCCGAAACTCCTAATAGTCTGCATATCCTCATCAACGGAGATCAGGGTGGAGATGGTTGTCCGGCAACACCCTCGGTCATCAAATACATCGGAAACAATCTGGATGATTGCTGGAACTTCCATAACTTGGACGCCTATACCGATGCCACCGGAACGCACCCGCAATGGGAGAACATTACGCCGGTATGGGCTAACCTGGGGATAACCTCAGTAGAAGACGTCAGGGGAATTGATTTTGTTGAAATAGCCACCAGCCCATGGAATAAAAATGTTGTTTACGTGATGCTGAATGTACCTCATCACCCCGAAATTTTTGTACTCAGGTATGACGGTGCTAATTGGACCAACTACAGCACAGGCCTGCCTCCGGATGAATTGGGATATTCCATGATCATGGATTATCAGACCAACGACGGATTATACCTGGCTACCAATAAGCATGTGTATTATAGAACAGCGCATTGGGCAGACCAGTGGACGCTCTTTTCAACCGGAATGCCAACGGTTCCGGCAGTTCAGTTGGAAGTGAATTACGCAACAAACTCACTCAGGGCAGGAACTTATGGCAGGGGTATATGGAAGTCTGGTTTAAAATGTCCGGATTTAAGTTCGATGGACTTTACCAGCAGCAATAACCCGATTGTACCGGGTTATATCCTGGCTATGAAGTTCACAGCAACCAATACGAGCATCGCACCAGGCAAGACAATCTTTCGTGCTGCCGAATCCATTATCCTGAATCCTAATTTTATTGCGGATGCATCGACCGGCGCCATGTTCCTGGGATACATACACGGTTGCAGTGGTCCCGGTAATTCCTATGAAGTAAAGCCCAATAACATGTTGGAGGTTATTCAGAATGTTGATGACGAGGAGGAAGAGGAGGAAGGTGTCCTGATCATGCCCAATCCCAGCAACGGTGTATTTACACTTTCATTCATGGAACAGGATGAAAAGAATGTTGTGATCTACGATATGAAAGGAAGTGCTGTTTTTAGTATGAACGAATGTGTGCAGAACACACTGGAGGTTGACATATCAGACAAACCGGCCGGACTTTATATCGTGAAGATTCAAATAGAAGACCGATTGGTCACAAAGAAGGTGATCGTGCGTTGAGGGTTGAAGCGAATGATCTTCTCAACAAATGTCAAATCAAAAGAAATGGAGGTCGTTGCTTGAAGACGGGAAGCTGGTGGAAAGCGCGTTTCCGACATCCTGGTAACTTAGGGATTAGGTAATGGATGCATGAAACTGAGTGATTGAAGAATGAAGCTTTGATGTCTGAAGGCATGCGTGAGTAGAAAACAGAGACCGGTACCTCCCCGGTCTCTGTTCTATTTTGTTTACAGCGAATTTCTACTCAGATACGATCACGTTGATTTCACTTTTCCGGGCTGACGCATCCATGTTCTGATTGTCCGGGTGATTACCGGTTGCTTTCAACCGCAAGTGACAAAATAAGTCGCTACTTTCGCTTTGGAAATGGACATGGAAGACCGCGCCATACGAACCACCTATTTCAGCATTGTCGGAAACATAGGTCTGGTACTTATCAAAGGACTTGCAGGGTTCTTCGGGAACTCTTATGCGCTCATCGCTGATGCTATCGAGTCAACCACCGATGTTTTCGCATCCCTGTTGGTTATGATGGGGCTCAAATATGCAAGAAAGCCGGCGGACGATAATCATCCGTACGGACATGGTAAGATAGAGCCGTTGATCACTTTTCTTGTCGTGGCCTTTTTGGTGGTCTCTGCCACAGTCATCGCCTATGAAAGCATCCTGAATATACAAAGTCCTGATACCCCGCCGGAGTCGTGGACGCTCATTGTGTTGGGTTGCATCATTCTTTGGAAGGAGATCTCTTTCCAGGTGGTTGTTAAAAGAAGCAGGGAAACCCACAGCAGTGCTCTGAGAGCCGATGCCTGGCATCACCGAAGCGATGCCATAACTTCCGTGATGGCATTCATCGGTATCACGGTGGCTGTTCTAATGGGAGATGGTTATGAAATGGCAGACGACTGGGCGGCTTTGCTCAGCGCGCTGTTTATCCTGTATAACAGTTATCGGATCTTCCGTCCCGCACTGGGGGAGGTGATGGATGAACATCGTTATGATGAACTGATCACAGAAATCAGGGAAAGGTCCATGGCTGTCAAGGGAATTCTGGATACGGAGAAATGCTTTGTGCGAAAGGCCGGAATGCGTTATTATGTGGACCTTCACGCTACAGTCGATGCCAATATAACCGTGAAAGAAGGGCATGATATTGCGCACAAACTTCAGGATCACTTGCGTAACGAGATCCCTAACCTCGGGCAGGTCCTGATCCACATCGAACCTGATACGCTTACGGATCAGCTCTGACGCTTACAGTTTATCGGTCACAATCTTGTACTTCGGATCTTCCAGTACATTCACATCAATCACTTCCTCCGCATTCTTAAGAAGTTTCCTGCAATCGGGACTGAGGTGTTTAAGATGCACACTCTTACCTACCTTGAGATAGCGTTCAGTGATCTTGTTCAACGCTTCAATGGCCGACATGTCTACCACACGGCTTTCGGCAAAGTCAATGATCACCTCCTCAGGATCATTTAATACATCAAATTTTTCATTAAATGCGGTAACCGATCCGAAGAACAGGGGCCCATAAATTTCATAGTGCTTGACGCCATTTTCATCCAGCGACTTCCTGGCGCGGATCCGCTTGGCATTGTCCCAGGCAAACACCAGCGCAGAGATAATCACCCCGATGATAACTGCCAAAGCCAGGTTGTGAAGAACCGCAGTAACTACTGTGACCATAACCATCACAAAAATATCAGACTTCGGGAAACGGGTAAATGTTCTCAGGCTGGCCCATTCAAAGGTTCCGATGGCCACCATGATCATGAGCCCGGTCAACGCTGCCATGGGAACTTTTTCAATTAATCCGGATCCGAACATCACAAACACCAGCAGCATGACAGATGCAACTATGCCGGACAGTCGTGCCCTGGCACCGTTTGAAACATTGATCAGGCTTTGTCCGATCATCGCACAACCACCCATCCCCGAAAGTAATCCAGACAAAATATTGGCGGCACCCTGGGCTACGGCTTCTTTGTTTCCGCTGCCCCTGGTCTCCGTGATCTCGTCAACTATGTTCAAGGTCAGCAGACTTTCAATCAGGCCTACACCTGCAACAATGGCTGCATAAGGAAGAATGAGTGTGAAGGTTTCCGGAGTAAATGGAATAGCCGGTATATGAAATGGAGGAAAACCACCTTGGATGGAGGCGATATCTCCTACCGTTCTGGTGTCTATTTCGAGGGAATATACCAGTCCGAAGATGACCAGGATAGCAGCTAGTGAGGCAGGAATGACCCTGGTAAGTTTGGGGAGTCCCCAAATGATAAAAATCGTAAGCAGGACGAGGTTCAATAAAGTATACAGGGGTTTTCCTGTTAACCATTCACCGTTGGCATCCTTGAACTGATCCAGTTGCGACATGAAGATGATGATGGCCAGGCCATTGACAAAACCGAAGATGACAGGGTGAGGCACCAGGCGAATCAGTTTGCCAAGCCGCAGAAAACCTGCGGACATTTGTATCACGCCCGCGAGGACTACCGTGGCAAAGATATACTCCACGCCATGACTCCTGGCAAGGGCAACCAATACGACAGCCACGGCACCCGTAGCTCCGCTGATCATTCCGGGGCGGCCTCCCAAAACGGAAGTCACAAATCCCATCACTACCGCAGCATACAAACCGGTAAGGGGTGACAGTCCGGCGATTAAAGCGAAGGCAACAGCTTCCGGCACCAGTGCCAGTGCAACGGTTAAACCGGATAGAATCTCGGTTTTGTAATCTAACTTTTGTGAATGGTTAAAAAGATTAAGATACTTCCTCATTCTTGTTTCATTCAAATGGCAAGACATCATCGGAATAAAATTCAGAGAAAGCCAACCAACAAACACATAAACAACGCCTACATTCGTAGTACACCACCGTTTACCGATGGCAGAAGGAATATGAATCCCCCTTATCGGCTGCAAAGGAAAGAATTTAACTGCTATTTTTACAATGATCCGGTGTTGAATTGAAATGCAATCTTCTTGGGTCATGCCCGCTTAAATCGTTTGATAGAATGAGATATCTGATTGGATACTGGAAATTAAACGTCATGCTACTGGGTATTCTGACGCCCGTGTTAGCGATTGCGCAGAATCCGCTTCCCTGGAAGAACTGTAAATAAAAGCCGATGGCGAATAATGTATCTAATTTCAAATAATTAATAACTAATGCGTTGACCACTTAAGAAAATGAACCGGTGGTATGTATGATTCGCCGTGACTACAGATTTGGCTTCCCTGTTTGTAAGGCGAGGCAGACCCGACGGTTCGGGGTTAGGCGAAGGTTGTACCTTCGTCTGCCTATCCTGTAGCTTTAAGCTACCTCCCTTATCTCAGCTGAAATGGCTACCAGCTGAGGAATCGGCTCAGTATATTATACCAAAGCAGAATGCTTTGAACATAATCGGACGAAGGTACAACCTTCGCCCAACGCCCTGGTATTAACATTCCGGCAAACCCAATATGATTTCAGAAGCTAAGTGGTCAACGCGTCAACAGCTAACGTCTGGCACGTTGTCTTCGCCCGATCACCAGAAAGTAAAAGATGGCGAGGGACATGAGTATGAAACCAAATGAGAAAATGTGAAGCGCCTCGTAACCATGATAGTCCAGAATAATGAGCTTTCTGCACAAGGCCAGAGCTGCAATGAGTACTACGTCCGTAGCGAGCCTTTTTATATCATGCGTTTTGACCACCCGTAGAATGGAGTTCATGAACTCAAGGGAGATCAACAGTGTCATGATCTTTCCAAATACCCCGGTGTAGTCTTCGAACTCTATTTTTTCAGGTGAAAAGAAATCAACCAGAATGAGGTTGTAGGCATTCACCACCACACGAAGCAGCGCCGTGATCACGATCACAACAATCAACGTAGAAAGGATGATGGAGATAATCGTTTCTGTCCGTTGGAAGCTTGAGATGATCCGCTGAAGTATCGGCGAATGCTTTGGATCGTGCGGGTTGTGCGGGGTGGAAGGGTTGGTCATACAATGGATTTAGAACATCATGCGGTATTGGAAGACCGGGAAGAACCCCAGCTGGTATTCGTAAAATGCCTGGTTGGTGCTGCTGTCATAATTCAGCAACAGAATATTTTTGCTGTTGAGGATATTCTGTACATCAAAAGCCCATTCGTGTGTTACCTTTTTGGCATTGATGCGAAAGCTGAGGTTCAGGTCCGTTCTGAAGTAATCCGGAAATCGTTCCGTATAAGCTTTTGAATCATCGAATACCGCACCCCCGGCATTCAGGGATGCCTGAAGATCCAACGGGGTGTATGGTTTTCCTCCGGACCGTGTTACGCGTGCATCCACCGAAAGGACTTTGTGTTTGCCGAGGTTAAATTCTTTTCCCACCAACAAGTTGATCACGTACCGCCCATCGTAGGCAGAAGACCGTTTGATGTCGTCAGCTGCGACATATTCCGACCGGAAAAGAGACAACGTTCCCAGATAATAAAAGCCTTTGTTGAAGAAACGCTCCAGGGTAATCTCCAGTCCGTAGTTGGTGCCTTTCCCATTGTTTGCCAGGCTGTCGACATCGGGTAGTCCATTGAATTCCGATCCCAGGTTGAGGACGGAGAATGAACCGGAACCATCATTTCGCACCGGAATGTTGTACAACTTTTGAAGGTAGATTTCGGTACGCAGTCGCAGCTTCCGGCTAAACGCAAAATTATGCCCAACGACCCATTGATGACTTTTACTGAAGCCGAGGTTTTTATTGGTGAGCACGGTTTTCCCCGGTCCGACGGGCGTTTCGTAAAAATAGATGTCGTACATCTGTAATTGACTGTGCATGCCGTATCCTGCACTCAGGGTATGTTTCTCATTCATCTGCCACCGGAAACCTATCCGGGGTTCAATGCTGGAATTGTTGTTGAGAGTCAGGTGTTGCCAGTGCAGGCCGGGTGTGATTACCATCACATCGGTGATCCTGTACTTCCATTGTACATACGTTTGTGAGAGATAGGTCCTGCCCTGGAAACTTCTCAATGGCCGGTAGCTTCCGCTGTCGAGGGTCACCTCATCAAAATCAAGACCGGGTTGACTACCGATCCAGCCGATACGTACCTGGTGTCGCTGACTGAATTTTTTGCTCAGGTAATAATGGATGGATGATTTCCATTGGGCGGAACGGTCTTCATAAACCATTGTTG
>JAGQZQ010000109.1 GCA_020435415.1 Flavobacteriales bacterium | reverse complement strand
CATAGCTCTTACGCCAGTAAGAAGCGACGGCGGGCTTTTTTGTTTCAGTACTTCTGGCAGTCTATCGTGAGCCGGGCTTCGGCGGTTGAAAACCGCTATCACATTCGAATCAAAGTATACATTTGTTAATGGTGAGCCTGAAGTAAGAAGCGACGTCGGGCTTTTTGCTTATAGCTCGCTGGCAGTCTATCGTGAGCCGGGCTTCGGCTTTCAAGCGACATAGCCTTGGCGGAGTAGCTGGTTAAAAACCGTTATTATCTGCCATTTTCTCTATCTTGCATATATTACAATTGAGGGCAAAACCATATGTATTTACTCATGGAGTATTTTGTCTATACCCTCTTTTGTTCTGATGGCGCATACTATACAGGTTGCACCCATAACCTGGAAGATCGCCTTGACCGCCATAATAGGGGTTCGGTGCCTGCAACCAGGAACCGAAGGCCTGTCCTGCTGGTCAGCTACACGGCTTTTTCCGATAAGTACAGAGCTTTCTATTTTGAAAAATACCACAAGTCTGGATCAGGAAGAGCGTTTTTGAAGAGGCATTTGATATAAGAGTGTATTGCTTCGCCCGCCATAGCTTCTCGTAACACGAGAAGCGACGTCGGGCTTTTTGCTTATAGCTCGCTGGTAGTCTACCGTGAGTCGGGCTAGGGCTTTCAAGCGACGCAGCCTTGGCGAAGTAGCTGGTTGAAAACCGCTATTATCTGCCATTTTCTCTATCTTGTATCCATTACAATTGAGGGCAAAACCATATTTATCTACTCATGGAATATATTGTCTATGCCCTCTTTTGTTCTGATGGTGCATACTATACAGGTTGTACCCATAACCTGGAAGATCGCCTTGATCGTCATAATAGGGGTTCAATGCCCGCGACCAAGAACCGAAGGCCTGTCCAGCTGGTCAGTTATACGGCATGCGTTGCTGTAGCTGAAAGCTACGAAATAGACCGACGAAGGTGCAACCTTCGCCGAACATCAGGTTTACATCCAGCACATGTTGGCTAATCTCCAAGGCCTTTTTTCTAATATCTAATGTCTATTATCTATTTTCTAATGTCCATTTTCTAATATCCATTGCCCATTTCCATTGTCCACCTTCTGATTCCCAACTCCCCAAACAAACCAATAGCAACCGATTTGACGGATGTCTCTTTTTCTCTAATTTCACCGTCAAATTTCAAATCTCCGCATCATGAAAATTCTGAAACGCGTTCTGATTGCCCTGCTTCTTATTGTGGCAGTGGTGGTGGTTTACGTACAACTCAGCTGGCACAAGAGTTATGACGAAATAGCATTGCCTGATCTCCATGCGAGTACGGATTCGGCGGTTATCGCCAGGGGAAAGTACCTGATCTTTGGTCCTGCGCACTGCGCGACTTGCCATGTACCGATGGATAAGATCAATGATGTGGATCAGGGTGCTGTTATTCCGTTAAGCGGTGGATGGGAACTGGCCATCCCACCCGGAACCTTTCGTGCACCTAACCTGACGCCGGACCCTGAGACGGGCATCGGTCATTTCAGCGACGGACAATTGGCGCGCGCCCTGCGTCATAACGTGCGGGCAAACGGCGATCAACTGTTTCCGTTCATGCCTTTTCAGGACATGAGCGATGCGGATATCGTGGCCATCATCTCCTACCTGCGCAGCCAGGAGCCTGTGAAACACGAGATGCCACAAACCGAACTCTCCTTTCTTGGCAAGGCATTAACGGCTTTCGGTGTGGTAAAGCCTACGAGTCCTGAAACAGAACCACCAAAGACGGTAGCTATTGAGCCAACAGCAGCATATGGGGGATACATTGCCAACAGCATCGCCAATTGTCGGGGCTGTCACACCGAAAGAGACCTGAAAACGGGTGAGTTTACCGGGGAGCCGTTTGCCGGTGGCTTTGCGATGCCAGCCGACGGGTTCACCGAAGGTTATTCCTTTGTGACCCCGAACCTGACCCCAGATGAGGAAACAGGTGTGATGGCATTATGGACGGAAGATGCTTTTGTCGGTCGTATCAAGGCCGGCCGGGTACATCGCACCTCGCCTATGCCATGGGGGGTGTTCTCACGGATGGACGAGGTGGAGATTCGTGCCATCTACAAGTATCTCAAATCCCTGAAGCCTGTTAAGAACCAGATTCCGAAAACGGTATTTGAGCCGGGTGAAGAGATCCCAGGGTAGGGGATGTGGGATGTATGATTTGGTGATGTATGATGTATGATGTACGATGTGTGATGTGTGATGTGTGATGTGTGAAGGGGGCGTGGATTCATATATATCACCAAATCATCAAATCACCAAATCATATATCTAGCCCCGATGTTAGGCGAAGGTTTCCGGATTCCTGCGGTCCCGGGACACGCGCACCTTCGTCTGTCTATCCTGTAGAATTTACTACGTGTAGTTACCCCTTACTTCACAAGATCACGAGGGTTGTGACCGGAAGATGCCCACAGATGAAGTTTTACGGCATGTGTTGCTATAGCTGAAAGCTATGAAATAGACCGACGAAGGTGCAACCTTCGCCGAACCCCATTTCCACCAACCCCTATCCGCCCTGGTCTACAGTCTGCTTTTCAAATGTCTGCTTTCTAATGTCTATTATCCGGTGTCTATCTTCTATTGTCTAATATCTGTTGTCTTTTATCCATCACCAAACCAGCCTGCCTGCGCTATGGCTAATGCTTCGGCTGGCAGGCCAGCCTGCCCTGCAATGGCCTAAGCGGCGGCTGGCAGGTCACCACATCATACATCACCAAATCACCAAATCAAATATACCCCATAAGCCAACCTTCCCCGGGTAACCCAACGCGTCACGCACTGCCTACTGTCTCCTGCCTACTATCTGCCTCCATCTCCCAACATATTCATCCAATACACTTTATAGCTATATTTACCGCGAACCAAATCCGATCCGTATGAAAAAAATCTACACCATTTTCTTTGCCTCATGCCTGGCCGTTGCTGCCATTGCACAGAATCTTGAAATTGCCGGAAGCACAAATGCCGTGGGAGGTGTTTCGTGTTTCTATTATGACGCCATCGATAACCTCACCTACGTGGTGGGATCGCTTAGCAGTGCTGATGGCAATCCGATGAAAGGTGCCGCTGCATGGAACGGCTCAAGCTGGACCGCCATCGGTGACCCGAGTGCTTTGGGCAGCATAACCGCCATGAACGACATTGTTCGCTGCAACGATACCTTGTGGACGATAGGTATCGGTGTGACGATAGACGGTTCGTATCCCGGACGTATCCTGGCCTACTGGGATGGAGCTGCCTGGGTGAGCTCCGGTTATGGCATCTTCGGGAACAGTCACTATCTCGCGGTGTTGAACAACCGCCTGTGGGTGGCCGGGAACATCAGCGGAGGTATGCCTGTGGACAGCACCATTTCCGCCTATGAGAGTCTGGGAAAGATGGCCTACTGGAACGGTCATAAGTTGGTGGCGGATGCCAATTACAATTCAATGTTCGACAGCCCCAATGACATTATCGAATATAACGGCAAGCTGTATGCGAATGAGCGGGTATATGATGGCAACACCTGGTCCGACTGGAGCATAGACCTGGTCAATGGCTCGGCGGAGATCAAAAAGATGTTTGTACATAAGGGCAAGTTGTATGTGTCCATAGAACATAGCACAAACAACTACATCCTGCAATATGACGGAAGCACGATCGATACCGTTGCGAATAACATCGACCACAACGTGACAGATATGGCTTCCATGGGAGATAACCTGGTGGCCTGTGGTAACTTCAACAGTTTTGATGGCGGCACCTTTGAAGAGGTGGCGGTCTGGGACGGCAATACCTGGACCGGCATTGATGATCTGCTGGGTGGTAATGTGAACACGCTTGGAAACTATAACGGACAGCTGCTTTTGTCTACCATTGAAGGACATCCGATCTACAGCGACGCGACCCAGTCAAACGTAGGTTCTGTGGCTACATTCGGTGATCCGCTGCCTACATCGGTGGTTTCGGTTTCACGCCGTGAAGGCATGGTGTATCCGAACCCCAGCAACGGTACATTTACCTTGACGGGTATTTCGGAAAAAACCGAAGTGCGGGTATTCAATGTTCTGGGAGAAGAAGTGAGCCGCAAAATTATTTCCGGTCAGGATATGATCCAGCTGGGTGATGTGCCGGCCGGAATGTACACGCTGAGGTTACAATCACAAGATGGCTTGAGGATTGAAAACATCGTGGTGCAATAAGCATATTGAGTTTCATGAAAAAGCCCGGTTGAGAAATCAGCCGGGCTTTTTTGAGATATGAATTTCTTCCAAAGTGATTCTTTGGTTAGGCGAAGGTTGCACCTTCGTCTTTTTATCTTGTAGCATTCGCTACATATATATATATATACTACCAGGGTTTATATGATTTATCACGTTTATACAGTTCCATTTGTTAGGATAATAGCGGTATTACGGTAGATGGCCGATGGCATTATAACCGCTGCAAACCGAAGAATGAACCGACGAAGGTGCAACCTTCGCCTAACGTCCGTAGTCATAGGTATGAAAGTTTTCCAACGTGATTTTGCCTAACGTCCTGTGTTATGCGAAAGTCACGACAACGACGGAACACCGGCAGCATAGCCGGGGTTGAAGCGGTTACCCCGCATACGATCAGTGACGGCAGGAATGGTTTGCATACTTTACTCAAGTGGTATGTGGCTGACCCAATGCTACGCGGGTAAAAGCGTAAAACCCGAAGGTCGTTGGGGAATGCGATAAACCATTCGCTTCAAAAAAATCACAACGACTCCAGAAACTTCAGCACCGCATTTCGTTCGGCGTTCGACAGTTTACCGAAACTGTTCTTCGATGATTCCGCTTCACCGCCGTGCCACATAATGGCTTCGGTGATGGTGCGTGCGCGACCATCGTGAAGAAGGTAGGTGTGCCCGTTCACCGTTTTGATGAGCCCCAGTCCCCACAGGGGTTGGGTGCGCCATTCGTTTCCGCTGGCCCGGTAGTCGGGACGACCGTCGGCGAGGCCTGGTCCCATATCGTGTACGAGGAAATCGGAATACGGACGTATTTCCACATTGTTCAGCGCGGCAATGGGAGATGTGTTGCCGGTTGTGAACTTTGACGTGTGGCATTTCTCACAGCCGATGTTGTTGAAGATGGCTTTGCCCTTCAGCACGGTTTCATCCATGTAGTCGCGGCGGACAGGAACGCCGAGCGTTCGCACATACAACACCACCTTGTTGAGATCGGCGCTGTCTATTTCGGGTTGTCCACCATTGGGTGCTTGCTGGCAGTCGTTTTGAATGGACGTACAATTCTCATTGCTAAAAAGCCACGTGGTGATTCCCAGGTCGCCCAGGAAGGCACCTGCGGTCTGGTGTGGCAGACTGGCTACATTCGCCTTCCAGCCGAAGCGCCCTGGTTGGGTGGTTTGACTGATGGCGTCAAAAACGTGATTGATCTTTCCTGAGATGCCATCGCCGTCCTTATCAAATTCATCCGCCAAAAATATCAGATCACTTTCCCGGATATTCTCGACCAGTCCGAGTCCGATGATCTGCTGTCCGATCCTGGGCGATACCATGGCGTCGGGCTGCATGTTGCCATAACCCGGATTGGTGAAGGTGTAGGTGGGGGTGCGTAATGTGTATGGTTGACCATCCGGAAAGTGGTAGGTGTTGTCGGTATACGTCACAACAAATTCCCCTTCGCCGGCGACACCCTGTACGGCATGCTCGTTCAGCTGACCTCCGTAGTTGGGTTCCGGGAGGGGTTCTCCATGTGATCCGGCACCGGGTATACTTAACCGGAAAAGCAGTCCCTGGTTGATGAACGGCTGGCCACGCCCGTCCTTCAGATGACAACTTCCGCATGCCCGGGTGTTGAACAGCGGACCGATTCCATCACGCGCCGTGGTAGAGGAGGGGGCTTCTACCCAGTTCTGATTGAAAAAAGAATTTCCTACGAAGAAATCCAGTTTCTCATCACCGGCAACGCCGGGAATCTGATAATTGAATGCGAGTGCGGATTCGTCAAAAATGGTACGTACACCGGCGGAAAGTTCTTCTCCTTCTTCGTACTCACCGTTGCCGTTCCGGGACAAATCCAGATGGGGATCCTTGGTACAGGCATGGATCACCACGGACATACAGCAGATTGAAAAAAGAAAACGAAGTACCGGTGTTCTCGTCATTGATTACTGAAGTTGAACGCCTACCGCAGCGGCGGCATCTTTAATTTTCAGTTCGAGTGTTTGCAGTTCGGTGATGGCATCCAGCACTTTTGGTCTTTCAGCGGGCAGTACGATCGCCTGGTCAAAGGGTATATACATGGCGCTGATCTTGGTGAGGGAGCTGGCCAGATAATCCACCACCGCCTGATTCTTATCCGCACTGTAAAGTGCCACCAGGTCTTTCAAAGCATAGCCTGATATGACGATCCCGTTGGATGTTTTATATGTTCCGAGGTAGAGATTTTCCATCCCTTTTGCATTCAGGTAAATGTCGCGGTGGGTGTTGTCTGAGAAGCAGCTGTGTTCATCTTCCTGATCCATGTTATCGTAGGCGGTGTACATACGTTCGCCGGAAAGTTCAGTGCCGCTCAGCACCTTCAGACTGTTAAATATTCTATGCAGTGCGGTTTCGTTGCTCAAAGCTACAAATGTTTCCGAGTAGCTGTTGGTGGTGGCAGGATCCCATGCATCGCGCACCTGCTTGAGGGCGTCTACCAGGATCTCCGTAGCCAGACTAAGATATTGCTTCCGCCGGTCCTGATTGGATGCCGTGCCACCGGTTGTTAGGTAGTCGGTGTATGGGCGCATGCCTGCGGAATTTGCAGAGGTGTCTTGTCCCCAAAGTAGAAATTCAACGGCGTGATAACCGAGGGAGATGTTTTCTTCTCCACCGTTCTCATTGGCGCTGAACAATGTCGTCTTGCTGATGTTAGGGTAGGAGGTGGTGTTGTTGATGATGCCTGAGGTTGGATTGCCGATGACGTAATCCACATACGCCTCATCCATGGGCCAGGCGTTGATCAGGCCTTCGGGGCCATCCGTTTCGTTGTCGATGGGGCCATCGGCAAAACGGAAAGTCTCGGTGAGGCCATAGACCTCCCTGGCGTCCAGCCATTTTTGTTTGCATTCGTCAAAGCCTGTTGATGTGGGGTTGGCGATAAACGCTTCGATGGCGGTTTGTAATTTCAGGGTGGACACGTAGGCATCGTCATACACTGCATATGCGAGTTGGGCATAGGTTTGTTTGACCTGCACCTTTTGGGATGCGTATGGATCGGTATCGTCGGGTTCGGGCTTGTCTTTCTTACAGGCAGAAAGTACCGCAGAGAAAATCAGTAGAGGTAGAATATAATTTTTCACGCTGTTATTTTTTTGGCAAATGTCTGTGTAGGGCCTGCGTCCTGCAATACCATCATCAGGGTATATTTGAATTGACGGCGTTGGTGAATACCGAAAACAGGGTATCTCATTGATCTGAAATCCCTAATTTTAATGTTGAATTACGGGCAATGATTTTTTGACCTCCTCAACTTTTAATAAAGCAGAAAATGAGCTACTATTTTACCAAAACCCTAAACACCAGTTTTGATGACGCCATTGAAAAGGTCACGGAGGCGTTGAAGCAGGAAGGCTTCGGCGTGCTTACCGAGATTGATGTGCAGGCGACGCTGAAAAAGAAACTGGATGTGGATTTCAAGAAGTACCGCATCCTGGGTGCATGCAATCCCACCTTTGCGCACAAGGCATTGCAGAAGGAAGATAAGATCGGTGTGTTTCTTCCCTGTAATGTGGTTGTGGAAGAGAATGAGGATGGGGCTGTGGAAGTGTCGGCGGTGGATCCCATTGCATCCATGATGTCGGTTGAGAATAATTCGCTGGGTGAGGTGGCTGTCGAAGTACAGGGCAGACTGAAAAAGGTGATTGCGGAATTGTAGTGGTGTTTATAATTGATAGCGCGTACTTTCTTTTTTAACACAGAGCTTCACGGAGTTTCACGGAGGTGTTTTTGTGAGAGAGATTTCAGTGCTCTTTGTGTCTTCTTTGTGTACTCTGTGATTAAATTTAATAGATAAGTTTTAACACAGAGCTTCACGGAGATTTCACAGAGGTGTTTTTTGTGAGAGATCTCTCAGTGTTCTTTGTGTACTCTGTGATTAAATTTTTAATGGAAAAGTTTTAACACAGAGCTTCACGGAGTTTTCACAGAGTTTCACGGAGGTGTTTTGTGCGAGAGATCTCAGTGTTCTTTGTGCCTTCTTTGTGTGCTATGTGATTAAATTTTTAATAAATAAGTTTTAACACGGAGCTACACGGAGTTTTCACAGAGTTTCACGGAGGTGTTTTTGTGCGAGAGATCTCAGTGTTCTTTGTGCCTTCTTTGTGTACTCTGTGATTAAATTTTTAATAAATAAGTTTTAACACGGAGCTTCACGGAGTTTTCACAGAGTTTCACGGAGGTGTTTTGTGCGAGAGATCTCAGTGTTCTTTGTACCTTCTTTGTGTACTCTGTGATTAAATTTAATAGATAAGTTTTAACACAGAGTTTCACGGAGTTTTCACAGAGTTTCACAGAGGTGTTTGTTCTCTGAGAGAATATGATTTTTCTTTTTTCCCGTTTCACAGGCCCACCTGAAGATACCTTCATCTTAGGAAACTTTTATCGATCAACTTTTTGAAGCACGAACTTAATGGGGATATATTCCTAAAACATCATTGTTTTTTGATAACCCCGGATCATGCAATAGTTTTTCTGTTGCGGAGCAGATAATTCAGCGTGAAAGCGCATTCCTAATGCATAATCCGGGATAAACACTTTGCGCGTTGTACAGAAACATAACCGTTGTACATACTTTCCCTGCGAAACGTGCTTGAATATTTTACCGACCTAAGCAGTATTAAAAATATTGATCGGGTTTTTTTACTTAGGGTGTTTACTACTATAAGGACTGGAACATCGTAAAGTGAAAATATTTGTCAGGCATAATCCGGCGTTCATACAGTACAAATATCCACCTACCGGAAAAACAATTGAACTGGGCGTAATTCCTTGGTTTTGTATCAACTGTAGTGGTCGGGAAAATTAGGACAGGAATTTACGAATCTTTAAATTTCTGTCACTATGAAAAACACGAGAAGAAAATTTACCGCAGCGTTTAAGACCCAGGTTGTTCTGGAAGCGCTCAAAGAGCGGAAGAGTTTGCAGGAACTGGCAGCTCAATACAAACTTCATCCCAATCAGATTAGCAGCTGGAAGAAGGAATTTCTTGAGAACGCCGAAAGTGCTTTTGGTCAGCACGAGTCGATAGATAAGGCTGCCATTGAGAAGGAGAAGGATGAACTATACAACCAGATAGGCCGGTTGAAAATGGAGAACGACTGGTTAAAAAAAAAGGTGCTATGATTCCGCTTTCTGAACGGAAGAAGTTGCTGGATCCAAAAGGGACTGACTGGAGTATCTCCCAACAGTGTGATATGCTTTCGATAAACCGCA
>JAGQZQ010000108.1 GCA_020435415.1 Flavobacteriales bacterium | reverse complement strand
TTACCCGGTTTCCAACCCCGGATAGTAACTACGGCGGGCATGGCCACCATTCGTCCTCCGCGTTGCTGGCACAGGAGGCCTTTAAGCTGGCTGCGGACCCAAAAGCATATCCTGAACAATTGAATGCCGTATCGGTCTGGCAACCCAAAAGATTGCTCTTCAATGCCAGTTCCTGGTGGAATCCGGAAATCGAAAAACTGGCAGTGGATAATCCTGATTATATCACACTGGACGTGGGCGCCTATAACCCTGTGTTAGGCATGAGTTATAATGAGATCGCCGCGTTAAGCCGCAGCATGCACAAAAGTCAGGGATTCGGGGCGTCCAGGGCAAGAGGCACCCAGTTGGACTACCTTCAGCATACCGCAGGCGAAAGGGCATCCGGTAAACTGTTCGACGGGGTGGATACCCATTGGTCAAGAATAAAAGGGGGAGAGGCCATTGGTCATTCCATTGCAAAACTGATTGCTACCTACGATCCTTATCATCCTGAAAAATTGGTGTTGCCACTGGTAAATGTATATAAGCAGATAGACGCCCTGGATGATAACCACTGGAAAGTCGTGAAACTGAAAGAGGTAAAGCAACTTATCCTGAATTGCGCTGGCGTTCATGCACATGCGTGGACGGAAGAATATGCAGTGCCGGGAGGTGAGCATGTTAAAATAGAATTATCAGTGATCCGCAGGGGAAAGGAAGCAGTTAAGCTAAAGAACATGCGTGTGGCCGGTCACGATACGGTTGTGAATACATCCCTCGCTTTCAATAAAGCATTCGAAAAGGACGTGATCGCGACCGTGCCTGAACGTCAAAGAGATCAACCCTATTGGTTGCAGCGGGAAGATGTGGAAGGGGTGTTTCATATTCCGTTCCAGCACCAGGTTGGGCTGCCGGAAAATCCACCCACGCTAACCGCTCAGTTTGTGTTGGAAGTTGGTGGCGTAAGTCTGGATTATACTGTCCCGGTGATGTGTCATTGGACGGACCGGGTGGATGCTGAGAGGTTGCGACCTCTTATTCTAGCACCTCAGGTAACGGCCAATTTTGCCCAACCTTCAGTCATTACAGCCAAAGGAAAGCTGGTGGATGTGACCCTGACCATGAAATCATGGAGCAGGGTGACACAATCGGGAGAGATTAAACTACAACTTCCGAAAGGTTGGAGTTCATCTCCTCTAAGTCGAACCGTGGATCTGCAAAAGGCAGGTGATGAACAGTTGTTACATTTTACGCTGACCGCACCGGACAAAACATCCATAGGAAAGATGACTGCGGTTATAACAAGTGATGGCAAGGAACAGACATTGTTTTCGGAGAAAGAGATCACCTATACCCACATACGCCCTCAGTTGATATTTCCGTCGGCATCTGTTCCACTTACCGCAGTTGACTTGCAATCAAAGCCTATGGCAGTCGGTTATATCATGGGACCCGGCGATGATGTTCCTGCTGCTCTGACACAACTTGGTTTTACCGTAGAAATGCTGGATGAGGAATCATTGTCTTCCACCGATCTTTCCCGTTTTGACGCCATCATTACCGGCATCCGGGCATACAACACCCAGGCGTGGCTTCCCGGTAAAAAGGCATTGTTGATGGATTATGTGCATGCCGGAGGCTTGCTGCTTGTTCAATATAATACCAGTGGCGGCATTTCCGAAGAGATGCTGGGGCCGTATCCGTTCCACCTTTCCAGGGACCGCGTTACCAAAGAAACTGCTTCTGCAAGTGTATTGGAACCCCGGCATTCCGTTTTGGACCGGCCGCATAAGATAGAGGTGACCGACTTTCTGGGTTGGGTCCAGGAACGCGGACTGTATTTTGCTGATCAATGGGATGAACATTATACACCCGTCATCGGTTGGCATGATCCTGATGAAGCCGAAAAGAAAGGTGGCCTGCTGATCGCAGATTATGGAGACGGTGCCTTCATTTATACCGGCATTTCCTTTTTCAGACAACTTCCGGCTGGAGTACCGGGAGCGATTCGTTTGTTTGTGAACCTCATCTCTTATGAGCGATCACAACCATAACGATATACCGGAGACCAGGGATCACTGGCGTAAGATTTACATCACCGTGCTGGCGATCGAGGTGGTTTGTATCGTCATATTTTATTTCCTAACCAGGATGTACGGATGACGGGGGTTGATTGGATCGTAATGTTTGCTGTGCTGTTCTTCATTGTAGGATATGGCACATGGAAGAGCCGGGGAAGTAAAAACATTGATTCCTACCTTAAAGGTGGAGATGCCAATTGGTGGAGCATCGGCTTGAGCGTGATGGCCACGCAGGCCAGTGCCATTACTTTTCTCTCCACGCCGGGGAAAGCATATGCAGATGGGATGGGTTTTGTCCAGTTCTACTTCGGCCTTCCCCTTGCCATGGTTGTCATCGCCGCTGTGTTCATTCCCCTTTACTATAAGTTGAAGGTTTATACCGCTTATGAGTTCCTGGAGCAGCGCTTTGATCTGCGTATGCGATTGCTGACTGCTTCATTGTTCCTGATTCAGCGTGGCCTCGCTGCCGGGATCACCATCTATGCACCTGCTATTATCCTTAGCCAGATTCTCGCCTGGGACCTGAACTTTACCATTGTGTTTATTGGTGTGTTGGTCATTATATATACGGTTTCCGGAGGTACCCGTGCGGTAAGTCAAACGCACAAACAGCAAATGGCTGTGATCTTTGCCGGCATGTTCGTGGCCTTCTTCCTGTTGGTGGATTACCTCGGTGAGTATGTATCATTTGGGGATGCACTGAATGTAGCAGGGATGATGGGGAAAATGGAAATTATCAGTCTTGATTTTGATGCAGACAGCCGCTACAATTTGTGGTCTGGGTTATTGGGAGGATTCTTTCTTCAGCTTAGTTATTTCGGAACGGATCAATCCCAGGTCCAGCGCTATCTTTCAGGCCGATCAGTAAGGGAAAGCAGGATGGGGCTGATGTTTAATGCGGTATTGAAAATACCGATGCAGTTTTTTATTCTTCTTACCGGTGTTCTGGTATTTGTGTTCTTTCAGTTCGAGCGTCCCCCGTTGCATTTTAATGCCCACAACGAAACAGTGGTGATGGCAGGTGAACAGGCGACAGCCTACGATGTCCTGCAGCAGCGTTATGAGGACGTACATGCCCGGAAAAAGGAAGAGATACTGACTTCGCTGGCCGCGGGAAATGGCGGTGAAGAAATTGAGAAATGGTCGGTCAGGGAATCCGAACTCAGGGCAGAGGCTGCTACGCTTATCAAAGACACGGATGATCAAGCGGAAGTTCGTGACAACGACTACATCTTTATTCATTTTATCATGCACTATCTGCCGGTTGGGCTTATCGGCCTGCTTCTGGCTGTGATCTTTTCCGCAGCGATGTCCAGTACTTCCGCAGAACTAAATGCCCTTGGGTCCACAGCGACCATCGATGTGTATAAGCGCCAATTGCACCGGGATGGAAGTGATGCACATTACCTTGGTGCTTCGCGTTGGATGACGTTTGCATTTGGTATGTTGTCTATTCTGTTTGCAGTACTGGCCTCTCTTTTCGATAACCTGATTGAAGCCGTGAATATTTTAGGCTCTTTGTTTTACGGCACCATCCTGGGGATATTTCTGGTAGCGTTTATGATGAAGCGTGTCAAGGGGCGAGCCGTGTTCATCGCGGCACTCATTTCTCAGGCTACCATTATCGTACTCTTTATGCTGGACCGGGATGGTAAAATACATATAGCGTATCTATGGTACAATCTTCTGGGACCTGCTATTGTGATGGGGTTAAGTGCCTTGTTGCAGTACATGGATGGTGGGGACGGAGAGCCCGGAATAAATATTTCCCGGTCCCGGTAATTAGCATATTCATTGTAAAGACCTATTTGAAAAAGTAGGCATCAATATGTATTTTGGAACCCTCAAAAACAAGCATACAATGAAACAAAAACGCATAAATACTCTGCTGGCAGTTGCGGTCATCATAGTGGCATCTGCTTTTACCTATTCATCCAGAACTTCCGTTAACAGCCACAAGGAAATAGATCTGTGTGCAAATCTCACCAAGATCATCGAGTCGGGCAAAGCCGGTTTTACAGATGTAAGAGGAGAGAAGTCGTCAAAGAAGATTTCAGGGAAAGATCGCCCTTTTGATCTCTGTAAGGTGGAGCTCTCGGAGGAGTTCAAAGGCTACATCAGCATGAGTGCAAGCTATCCGACCTATGAGGTGTTCTTCGCAACGGATGAATGGGCAAAGATCACCGAAAAGCTGAAGTCTGCATACGAAGAAGTGAATGGGAAGATGAAAGCATGTTTACCGGAATCTGCATGGACCATTGAGGAGAAAGATGCCAGCAACGATTCATATCTGGAAGGAACGGATTTTAAGAAAACCATCTTCACTGAAAAAGTAGGAAATTCAGCGGGTAAGAAAATCCGGATGGAACTGTTCATGTACCGCCACGGTAGTGAGAACAAGCGTGTGGTGGAACTGAAGATCGAAGGTTTCGCAGCGCCTACCGAATAATCGGGTTGACCTTGCTATGATTCAATGATCGATCATAAGTCATCATTGAATCATAGCAAACTGGTTTTACTTACTGCTTGAAGCTGATCATTACGGATGCACACCCACTGACTTCCGGAGCTTCGTCTTTCTTTTCTTCCTTCATCTTGGCTTCCACTATCTCCCTCAGGCTGTCAGACATGGTATCCAGTGGATTGATGATGCTGGTGCGGGCTACGGGCGTTTGTCCTGCGATATAGAATTTCAGATGACAATCCATGGTTGATTTGAACTCCAGATCCCAGACCCTGGCATTGTCGTGCTTGGTATTGTCAAACAACACATTGCCCTTTTCATCCTCAAGGAACCAGGCCACCTGAATCTCGGAATTTCCGGTACACGTAATGAACCGGTAGGTTGTATTGGCAAAGAAGGTGATCTTGTACTCGGCCATTTGACCACCTTTCAGGTACTCACGGTATTGCTGCCCGTCGGTAATGAATTCAGCACTTGAGAATTCTTTGTAGCATGGAATTTCGATATCCCGGTATGACTTTCTATCGCTGCACTGTGCGGTGGCGGAGGCAGCGGTAATCACGGTAATGGCAAAAGCGATGGTCAGTTTTTTTATCATATCAGATGGCTTTGTGCTTCTAGGTGCGGTCATGATTAATTGGTGATCTTTTGGCGAAGTCCTGTAAGGTATGCGCTGATGCGTTCGATGGTCTCCTCCTTGATGGTAACCTCGTTGGTGCTGTTGATGGTGCTCTTCTTGTTGCCGGCATCATCCGTGGTTGCGACATAGTTATAGGTCGCGTAGACATTGTTGTACTCCTGGGCAATATAGGAAAGTGTGTCCACCACGTTGGCAAAGTCTGGTTGCTCATCGCGTTTAAAGCTACCGGATATTAGGGATATCAAGTTGTTAAGGGTAGATTTCTGATCACCGATGCAATTGCTCAGCGCCTGTGATTTACTTGCTTTATATGCTTCCACTGCGCAGTACATGCTTTCTATCCATGCACCTGCGGCGATCATGGCTGCAACATCCGTACGCTCATTTTTATCAAGCAGTTCATCACATGATTTATAGGCGGTGGCCACAAGACCCATCATCGCTTCTTTACTGCCGCCGGCTTTTAATCCCTGAATGATGTCATTGCCAAAGGCTGCATTCAAATCCAACTGATCAGACAGTTTCCCTACAGCACCCATGTAATCCATGGCTACCTGCGATTGTCCGAAGGCACTTGCATAACCGGCATCCGCACCGTATACGCCCATATTCATCGCTTGTTGAAACACGGTAGTGTACTTCGTGGAATTGGCAGTTGAGCTGAGCAGATCTTTTTTAAAGGCTGCGCCTGACTTCTGGATCAGGCCACTCATCTGTACAGGCGATGGCAATACAATCAGGCGGTCATCCACCTTGAGAACAGACGTCTCTTCTGTCACCGTCTTCTCTTCGTCCGGCATAACCTCTACCGGCGCCTTTTCTCCTCCGCAGGATGCCAGAAGTGCACTCGCCGCAAGGGTGATATTCAAAAAATAAGCAGTGATGGGATATTTCATTGATTCATTATTTAACGGTTCAAGTTTTAACCCGAAACCACCGAGTTGAGGGATTTACCCATACGCAGGTGGGTCATGTTATGAAGGCGAATTTACATAAAATCAAAAAATTAGAAAGCCCGCCATCGGATTGTTGACCGCGTCACGATTAATTAATATTTGAAAACCCTGTTACGCTAGCGATGGATTTAATCGGATGTTCTTATGTATTTGCCAAACTTTATATACATTTGGTCGTCATGGAATTTTACCGTTTGCATTGGGTTTATAAATATTTTGGATTGGCATCAGTTATGTGCATCGTTGCATCTACGACAGCCTTTGCACAGAATGACCAGGCGCTGGCTGAAGGCAGCAAGGATGATGCAATCAACATGGAAGATCTGGTCAATACCAGCACACATTTCCCTGATGGTATCCGAACTTATGAGAACCTCAATCTGAGACTGGGTGGAGATTCAGTTCGTTATTGCGATGGTAAACTCTGCAACGGCTGGGTTGAAGACCGTCATCTCAATGGCAGTCTCAAGCACAAAGGCTATTATGAAAACGGCCAGCTGGTGAACCTCTACTTCAATTATTATGAGAGTGGCCAACTGGAAAGGGAGTACAGGAGCAAGGATGATTTCCGTAGCACACTCGTCAGCTACTACCCAAACGGACAGGTACGTTCAAAGGTGACTTACAAAGATGGTGATGCGCTGGAATGGGAAGATTATTACCCCAACGGTAAGCTGGAATACCAGGAAGTGAACCACAAGAGTTTCGAATATCAGATCATCAACAAGTACTTTTATGAAAGTGGTCTTCCGCAGACCGAAATGGTACTGGTGGATAAAAAGCATAAAATATTTGACAAGCGTGAGTATTTCGAGAATGGCAAAGTGAAAATGGAGGGAAAGGTGCGATACAGTATGAACACACTGGACTATGTGAAGATAGAGACCTGGAAGGAGTATGACGAGTCCGGAAAGTTGATACTGGAGCAATCCTATGACAATGAAGGCGGTTTGAAGAAAGAGACAAAACACTAGACGGCAGTTCACCTTCGCTAAACTCATCTGAACTCATGAAATCATTCCTGACCCGGTTATTCAGGGTCATATCCCTGTCGCTTCGCGGCGAGTCCATTGACTTTACCAAAGGGTCGATCAATACTTCCATTATTCTGCTGGCCATTCCCATGATCCTGGAAATGGCCATGGAGTCATTGTTCGCGGTGGTGGATATTTATTTTGTCGGACGCATCGGCGTGGATGCCATTGCCACTGTGGGACTCACCGAATCGATGCTTACACTGGTTTATTCCCTCGCTTTCGGGGCGAGTATGGCAGTCACGGCAATGGTGGCGCGACGTATCGGTGAGAAGAATCCGGACGGAGCGGCAGAGGTAAGTGTGCAGTCTCTATGGCTTGCCTTTAGCATATCACTTCTCATATGTGTGATCGGTCTGGTATTTGCGGGAGAACTCCTGCGATTGATGGGCGCCGGTGATGCTATGGTTGAAAAGAATTCCGGGTATACACGATGGATGTTAGGCGGGAATTTTGTGATCATGTTCATCTTCATCAACAATGCGATTTTTCGCGGTGCCGGGGATGCTTTTCTGGCCATGCGGGCCTTGTGGATATCCAACGGATTGAACATCATTCTTGATCCCATGCTTATTTTCGGCGTGGGGCCTTTTCCTGAGATGGGCATTGAAGGTGCGGCCATCGCCACCAATATCGGCCGGGGCGTAGGTGTGCTATACCAATTCTATCATCTGTATAAAGGAAAAGGTGCCATCAAGTTTCACCATATCTCCTGGAATATCAATACGACGTTGATTGGGCGACTTATCAAAGTAGCCGCTGGAGGAACAGGGCAATTCATCATCGCTTCCGCCAGCTGGGTTTTTCTGATGAGGCTAATGGCGCATTTCGGGGAGGATACGCTTGCCGGATATACCCTGGGTATACGTGTACTGGTGTTTACAATTTTGCCTGCCTGGGGACTGTCCAATGCTGCGGCAACGCTTGTGGGGCAAAATCTTGGTGCCGGAAATCCCGATCGTGCAGAGCAGTGTGTGTGGCGCACCGGATGGATGAACATGGCCTTCATGGGCACGGTGGCGCTGGTGTATTATTTCTTTCCGTATGAGGTGTTGGCGGTATTCAAGGCAGAAGGGGTGGTACTGGAATCCGGCGTTCTGACCCTTCGTGTTTTAAGTCTCGGATATATCTTCTTTGCCTGGGGCATGGTATTGGCACAGGCATTCAATGGCGCTGGTGATACAGCTACGCCCACATGGATGAACTTCATCACCTTTTGGGTTCTCCAGATCCCAGCGGCCTATTGCCTGGTATACCTGATGGATGTTGGTCCGTTAGGTGTGTTGTCCTGCGTGGCAGCTGCGGAGTTTGTGCTGGTGATCATCAGTTTTGTGGTGTTCAGAAAAGGGAAGTGGAAGGTGGTAGAGGTTTAATTCGCACGACCTAACCGCGCGCTTTTATCTTTTTTCCATTTTGCATAATGGCCATGTTATCCCGAAGCACCGCGAGGGATTTCTAAGAAAGCATTATCTACTGCTTGTGTCTTGGATCAATGGCGTCCCGGAAGCCTTCTCCCAAAAGATTATAAACCGTTACTGTTACGAAGATGGCAATGCCGGGGAAGACCACCAGCCACCATGCTGCAAAATGTTCACGGCCGCTGAACAACAGGGATCCCCACGTAACAATGTCTGCAGGAACCCCGATACCCAGGAAGGAAAGGGCGGATTCCACGAGTATAGCTGAAGCAATGCCAAAGGCCACGGCAACCAGCGCCGGGGCGATGGCATTCGGAAGGGCATGTCTGAAGATCACCCGTGCCTCTGAGAAACCCAGGGCCTGGCCGGCCTGGATGTACTCAAGGTTTCGGATCTTGAGGAACTCAGCACGTGTAAGGCGGGCAATACCTGTCCACGACGTCACCCCGATAATGATCATGAGGTTAACCATGCTGGGTTTCGCAATAGCGGCTATCGTAATAATAAGCACCAGGTTGGGTAGGGAAATCAGGATTTCAATCATGCGGGAGATGGCGGCATCCACGGGAATATATATTTTCTTTTCTGCACCTGGAATCCGGGCCACATATCCACCGGTCCACCAGCTGACCAGGCAAATGCCAAGGAAGATCAATAGGCTCCACATCAAAGAGAGCAGGATGGAAGCGTTTGAGGCGGAGAGTGCATCTGCCAGCGCAAAAGAACGAACGGAAAATCCATAGTACCATGCCAACAACAGGCCAATGCATACCGTAATGAAACGCCCCCTTGTGGTTGCCAGCCTGTTGTCTCCGAAATAGCCGGCCAGTGAACCGAACAGGATTCCCAAAAGAGCAGCAATGCCCATAGAAAGTAATCCGATGGTTAGCGAGACCCGTGTGCCATGGATGAGGCCGGACAACACATCTTCGCCTCGTTTGCCTGTACCCAGTCGGTGGCGGAATCTCCCCGGCATGGGAACAACCTCGTTATTGCTTGCCCTGAACCATTGATCGTCCCCGGGT
>JAGQZQ010000107.1 GCA_020435415.1 Flavobacteriales bacterium | reverse complement strand
ATCGTAAAAATGACGGGAGAAAAGGCCGTGTTTGATCCGGCAAAACTAAGGCGTTCATTGGAGCGATCAGGCGCTGACAATTCGGCTATCCAACAAATAATCCGGGAAGTGGAAGCATCATTATACGATGGCATCACCACCAGGGAGATCTACAAAAAAGCTTTCTCACTTTTACGGAAGATCTCCCGCCCAACTGCTGCTCGATACAAGCTTAAAAAAGCCATTTACGAGTTGGGGCCGTCGGGATTCCCATTTGAAAAATTCATAGCGGCCATTCTGGATTACGAGGGCTTTCAAACCAGTACCAATGTCATTGTAAAAGGCCATTGTGTTAAGCATGAAGTTGATGTGGTAGCTGAAAAAGAAGAAAAACACTTTATGGTCGAGTGTAAATTTCACAGTGACCAGGGGCGCTTTTGCGATGTAAAAATCCCCTTGTACATCCACTCCCGATTTCTTGATGTGGAAAAACAGTGGCGCAAGCAGGATGGGCATAATCACAAATTTCATCAGGGCTGGATTTTTACCAATACACGCTTCACTTCCGACGCAATTCAATACGGAAACTGTTCCGGTTTGATGTTGGTTAGTTGGGATCAACCGAAAAAAGGCAGTCTGAGTGAGCGGATCAATGCCTCAGGCCTTCACCCCATCACTTGTCTTATATCACTTACCGCTTCCGAAAAAAGGACTTTACTAAAAATGGAGAAAGTACTGTGCATGGATTTATGCAATCACCCCGAATTACTTAGTGCTATCAGCGTGAATCCCCAAAGACAAAAAAAGATATTGAAGGAAGCTGCTGAGTTGTGTAACACCTCATCACAAAGAAATATTCATGACACCCGAGCATAAAAAACACGCAGAACATCGGCCTATCAATAAACCAACAGGACATGAACACATGGATCACAGCAAAATGAATCATGGCATGATGGATCATTCCGGCCACAATCCACCACATGGTCATCCCGCTCATAGCGGGAATCACCACAAGATGATGATTGCGGATTTCAGAAAGCGGTTCTGGGTTTCCCTGGTGCTTTCTGTTCCTGTGTTGGTTCTCTCTCCCATGATTCAGGGGTTCCTGGGATTTGAACTGGTCTTTGAAGGAAACCTGTATGTTCTGTTTGCGCTTTCTTCCATTGTTTTCTTTTATGGAGGATGGCCTTTCCTGAAAGGGTTGAAAGATGAATTGAAGAAAGGCGCTCCGGGCATGATGACCCTGATTGCCGTTGCCATTACGGTAGCCTATGTATACAGCAGCGCTGTAGTTTTCGGACTGGAAGGCAAGATGTTCTTCTGGGAACTGGTAACGCTGATTGATATTATGCTGGTTGGCCACTGGATTGAAATGAAGTCGGTCCTGGGCGCATCAAAAGCCCTGGAATTGTTGGTAAGCATGATGCCTTCCGAAGCGCATAAAATACATGGGGAGCATATCATGGATGTGAAACTGGAAGACTTGAACAAGGATGATATGATCCTTATCAAGCCCGGAGAAAAAGTACCTGCGGATGGGGTCATCATTGAAGGTGAAAGTTACCTGAACGAATCCATGCTGACCGGAGAATCCAAACCTGTAAAAAAAAGCACAGACCAACAGGTGATCGGAGGTTCCATCAATGGCAATGGATCATTAAGAGTAAAGGTAGTACACACCGGTAAAGACAGTTATCTGAACAAGGTCATTACACTGGTGCAGGAAGCACAAAAGGCAAAATCCAAAACACAACATCTGGCGGACAGGGCGGCAAAATGGCTGACCTATATTGCGCTTGGCGTTGGCTTCGGGACATTGGCCATTTGGCTTTCACTGGGTTTTGATTTTGTCTATGCCCTTGAACGGATGGTCACCGTCATGGTGATCTCTTGTCCACATGCACTGGGATTAGCCATACCGTTGGTGGTGGCTATCTCCACTGCTGTTTCTGCACAGAATGGATTGCTTATTCGCAACCGCACAGCTTTTGAGAATTCCAGAAAAATATCAGCCATTATTTTTGACAAAACCGGTACGCTGACCAAAGGTGATTTTGGAGTGACACGGTATGAAGCGGTTTCTGATAAATTCGGTAAAGATGAAGTATTACGATTGGCCAGTGCATTGGAACAAAGCTCAGAACATCCGATTGCTGTGGGCATAGTAAAGAAAGTAAAGGAGTTGAACGTTGCTATCCCAAAAGCTGATAATTTCAATGCCATTACAGGCAAGGGAGTGGAAGCCAAAGTGGAAGGGCAAGACATAAAGGTGGTCAGTCCGGGCTATCTGAAAGACAAAACCCAGTCTACCGGGCAATCCGGTGTTGCTATTCCTGAATGCGCATTTAGCAATGCCGCGGAAACGGTGGTATTCGTAATCGTGAATGACCAACTGGCAGGTTATATTGCACTGGCTGATGAAATCAGACCAGAATCACAGGAAGCCATCCGAAAATTCAAAGAAAACAACATCAAGGTCATGATGGCGACCGGAGACAATGAGATGGTAGCCAAAGCAGTAAGCAATGAGCTCGGGTTGGATGGCTATTACTCCGAAGTATTACCCCATCAAAAAGTGGAGATTGTGAAAGCGTTGCAAGCAAAAGGCGAATTTGTTGCCATGACGGGAGATGGTGTAAATGACGCACCGGCTTTGGCTCAGGCCGATGTGGGTATTGCAGTGGGCTCAGGCACAGACGTTGCTGCCGAAACCGCTGATATTATTTTGGTAAACAGTAATCCACAAGACATACTTAACCTTATTCTCTTTGGCAAGGCTACCTATAGGAAGATGATACAAAATCTGGTTTGGGCTACTGCATACAATGCCTTTGCCATTCCATTGGCAGCGGGCGCACTGTACGCTGCAGGGTTTGTTTTGGGTCCCGCTGTAGGTGCAGTGTTTATGAGTTTGAGTACGGTGATTGTAGCCATCAATGCACAACTGCTCAAAAGCCAGATTAACAAATAATGCCAGCCACATCAGGCCTATGGGATACTATTTTATTTGATGGGCTTATTTTGGCAGGGGTACATTTATTTTTAGATTGACAAATGATGAAAACCAAAACAACATTTATCAAGCGGTCAATATTCTTAGGCGGGTGTGCATGGGTATGCATCAGTTTGTTTACCCAATATTTTACGACACCCCCGGCTGGCGTTACGGGAGCCCCGGGAGAAACAACCTGCTATACCTCCGGATGCCATGAACACGGAGCCGTAAATGGTCCCAATGGCGAAGGGCATATTATTTTTCCGGGCACGCAGTCATATATCCCCGGAAATACCTACCGACTACAAGTGTTATTGAAAGAATCGAATCTGAAAGCGTTTGGCTTTGAGCTGACCGCCATAGACAGCAGCGGAAACCAGGCCGGAGATTTTGTCATTGTAGATTCATCCAATACGGCATATCAAACCCTTGGACAAAGAATCTATATCTCACACGCTGATGTTCCCTCCAATCAAAACCCAGACTCGATGATCTGGGAATTCGATTGGGTGGCGCCTGCAACCAATATAGGGGATGTGCGATTTTATATGGCTGGCCTGGCAGCCATAGGGATATTAAGCCAGCCGTTGGGCAATGTATATACGGATTCACTAATGATCACGCCCGACATGGCCTCCATCTCATCGTATTTAAATAGCATGCAGAATAGCATCCGGACATTTCCTCAGCCGGCTACAGATATGGTCAATATCACCATAGACAGCAAGGAACATCCGCAGAAAATAGCTGTATATTCTTTGTCAGGTGAACGCATGAAAATAAATGATATCCTAAGCACAAAGGGAATCCGTTTTTCATGCGAACATTTTGCTGAAGGAGTCTACATTGTTAATATTGTCAGCGACCGCGGGAAGCAGTATTCCGCAAAGTGTGTTGTAAGGAGGTAGTGACCCTCGGAAGATATACAGTTTGAGCATTCAGCAACAGCATACAGATCCAAACCGTACGCTTTCGTGATTCAATTTACTGCTCCCTGTATGCTCACACTGTATGCTGTTGCTGTATTTTATCTACCCAACCGATAAAATCAAAATCCTCAAAGGCCACTTTTTCGAAATCATCTTTCGCTAAGGGGGTTAGTTTTTTTTGAAGGGACTTGAGCTGTTTTTGTTTCTCCGCCGGGTCCAGGGTCAGACTGAAACCATTAATGTGCTCCAGCACCAGCGATTCGAATTTCAAAACCCGTTTCCGGTTTCGGAGGTAGCTGCAAGCTACGCGATAGACAGACGAAGGTGCAACCTTCGCCTAACTCCTCTCCGGCTATAGCGACAAGCTATGCGGAACCGGAGTTTTCACCAGGCAAGTTATCCGAAAGCGCCTAAGCCTCGGGCACTAAGTAATCCCGGAACCTTCGCCCAGCTTGGAGAAACATGGCAAAAGCAAAAGAATTATCTTTATTGACAATGAAAATGTAATCACAAAATGAAAAAGCTGATTCGCGAACTTCTTCCACTCGTGATCATGTGCGCCATGATGTTATACACGCTGGCCGTTATCATCTTCACAGAAGTTTCAATGCAATACCAGCACTATATGGCATTAATGCTGATTACGGTTTGTTGGGCTACTTTCTACATATCCAGAAATGCCTTCCGGTACATGATGCTGTTAACGCTGGTCCTGGGGTTAATGAATGTCATGTATTTTACCCCATACATGAGTTCTGCGGCATTTAGAATTTCAATTGGTAGCGGTGCGGAAAACCAGCCAAGGCTTTGGAAGGGCATCCAGCCTGAATCTTTTTTATTGCTGTTCGTTTATGTTTTTGTGGGAGATATATCCATGTTGAGACGGATCACTAATCTGGTCCGTCGCCCCGAACCATCACCCGAGGAGGCAGAACAAGAGACTCAACATAAGGTGCAATTCTGGAAAAAGAAGTTCGCATCCAAGAGCGAGGAGGAGCTAAACAACATCATTAATCAACCTGATCGTTTCCTGCCCGAAGCAAGGGAAGCGGCGAAGGAGTTGGTGAATGAAGAATTAAGAATGAAGAATGAAGGAGGACCAGTGTGAGTATATAGCAACAGCCTGCTGGTCTAAACCGTAAGCTTTCGTGTTCCAATTTACCCCTCCCTGTATGCTCAAACTGTATGCCCGCCTGGCAAACCGTTGGACTACGCAGGGCGGGCAGGCTGTTGCTGTATCTTCTCTATCCAACCGATAAAATCAAAATCCTCAAAGGCCACTTTTTCGAAATCATCTTTCGCTAAGGGGGCCAACTTTTTTCGAAGTGATTTCAGTTGTTTTTGTTTTTCCGCCGGATCCAGGGTCAGACTGAAAACCCCGATATGCTCCAGTATCAACGATTCGAATTTCAAGACCCGCTTCCGGTTGCGGAGGTAGTTACGGGTGGAGCTGATGAGCGACTGGAGCAGGTCTGCGTTGCCTAATTCATGATGGATGACCAACTGAAAGATGCGGGCCAGCACATAGAGGTCGCTGCGTAAACGACCGTAATTCCCGTTGATCACTTCATAATTCCAATGCAACGCTTCCCGGAAACGTCCGGCACCCATGTACAAGGTGGCTATGTTCATCTTCAGCACCACTTCAAAGGAACGGTCGATGTTTCCCTCGAGGTTCTCCAGGTACATCCTCGTTTCTTTTGCACCGACAAACTTCACGCCTTCAGCAAACGTTCCCCTCTGAAGAAAGGCATTGATCTTATTAACATAGTAAAACTGGTTGAGCAGATTAAGCACGTCTTTTGTCAGTTGTTTTTTCGGAAGGGTATCCCTGACCGATTCCATCTCACGCAAAGCTTCATCCATCGCTTTCCCCTTCCCCAGTTTGGCCGATACAAAAGCAAATTGATTGAGCAACATGAGGTAGTCCTTCAGAAATAAACGATCCGGAAAACGATCCTTGTTCTTTTGGTACTGCTTCACACTTTTTGAGATGAACTCATGGGCCTTCAGCAGGTCCTTGTTCATCCAGAAATAGGTGTGCAAGCCGTGATAGACCTCCCTTGAATTATCAAATGAAGAAGATTCGGTGGATTGCAGTTTTTGAAAAACAGGCAGGTTCTCTTCTAAACGCTCCTTATCTGCTTTACTCCACCCCTGTCCATACACTTTGAATGCATTGTAGTTGGACTCCGAGCTTCGTGTAAGCCGATGGTGCTCCTGGAGTGCCTCCAACACCCTGGCCTCTTCCTCATATGTTTTCAGGAAGAGCGCCTGGATGTTCCCGTTCGCCTGCTGATTCCAGTAGATATCCCGCTCAAGGTGAAGAATGGAGAGCATGTATTTATACTTCTCATGCTTCATCGCAAGCGTTCTGGCCTTGCGGCATGTGGCCAGACTAAGATCATACAGCGCACGGCTCGACAGGATCTCGATCTGCTGCAGGTAGCCCAGCAATTTCATATCCACTGAAGTAGCCGCATGGAATTGTTGCAGATTTTTCAGGATCATCCTCTGCAAGTAGTACTTCGCCTCCGCCAGATTCCTGGACACCGATGTGTTCCTGAATGCCTCACGTATGGCCCTTTCATCATAAACTCTTTGCCCATCCATAAGATCAAAGAGCTTCATGGTATTCTTTGTCATACCCTGACTGTGTGTCCTGGCATGCCTTCGTATATACCCCTTCTCATTTTGTGTGAGCGAATGGATCAGGTCAAAAAGATGATTACTTCCGGGCATTTCTTTAGATATGAAATATCATTTTAAGTTATACACATTTATATTTATTTAAGCCATTAATACCAATATAATCTATGTTTTCAAAATATCATATAAATGATAATCATATTTTATTTCAGCTGCTGATTACCCTACTTTAGTATCAGAAAGCAAAGAGGGGTATTTCCCGGTCCGTTAACCAATAGCAGAGTTGTATGAAAAAGATGATCGCTTCACTAATTGTGGGTGTGTTCAGTCTGATGACCTACGCACAGCAAAACCAAAATGTGTTACCGGCATTCAAAGGGATTCTGAAGGGTGAAGGCAAAACACAAGAACATCAATACCTGGGATTGGAAAAAGTGTTTAAAACGTACCAGGTATACCAATTGGATGTTCCTTCCATTTCAGCATTGTCGCGCAAAACGCCAACCGGCAACCTCACATTTAACCTGCAACTGGAAACGCATACCTGGGAACTTCATTTACATGTGCATGACATCCGGGCCGCTTCTTATGAAATGAAGGTCAACACGGGACACGGCGTTATCACCATGCCTTCCACGCCGGCCTTTACATACAGAGGATATGAAGGAGACACTCCAGGCAATCATGTAGTGATGACCATTCGGGAGCACTATATCGCGGGTTATATCCAACAGGAAGATGACACCTATTATATCGAACCCCTGCAGCATTTTGAAGTCACTGCTCCGGCAAACGAATTTGTGGTTTACAAAATGACGGATGTTCTGGCCGGAGAAAAAGCAATCTGCACGCAAAGCCGTGATAGCAAACCGGACGTCGCTGAATACATTCCCGCCGGAAGAACTTCAGCCGCTACAAAATGCACCGAAATGGCAGTGGCCTACGACCAGTCATTCAAAAGCCGTATAGGAAGCACGACTGCAGCAGAGACCGAGATCACCGCGCGCCTGAATCTGGTTTCTGATTTCTGGGAGCAGGAATTTAACGTGGAGTACAAGCTTACACTGATTTACGAATGCACCAGCAATGAGTTTATCGCCGACAGCAATACCGAGAGTTGCCAGGAAGGAAGTGGCAACCCTTCATGTGCAAAAGGCACGGTTCTCCGAGAATTCAGAGACTGGGGTGAAAATATTGTAAACCCCGGAAATGCTTTCGCCGCAACTCAGAAAGATGTGGCTACCTTCTGGACGGACCGCAACATCAAAGACGGGAGCAACACCGGAAATATCGGCTACTCGATGTTCGCCGGCATATGCAACAGCAGCGGCTACAACATCGTCGAAGATTATTTTACAACAGGACAAAATGCACACGCCAGCATCTGGATACATGAACTGGGACATACCTGGAATGCCATCCATGTTCAGGACAATGCGCAATACATGATGTCTCCATCTATTTATGGAAACAACTCAACAGCACCCACCAACCGAACGGTAACCAGTGGTACCCGCAGCAGGATCGAAGCACACCGCGACAGCCGCTCATGCCTGGATGAAGGCTGCACAGTGAATGTACCCCCCGTAGCAGATTTTGAAACCATCAACAAAAATAAATGTACCGGTGTGGTTTCATTTGGTGATCAATCCACCAACTCACCCAATCAATGGTTGTGGGATTTCGGCGACGGACAAACATCCTCCAGTCAGAACCCCACCCATACCTATGCCAGCTCAGGAACGTACACGGTCAAGCTCACGGCCACCAACAGCATCGGGAGTGACAGCGAAACAAAAGCGGCATACATCACCATCTCACTTTTGAAGAATGCACCCTCAACCGCAGACCTTATCCTGTGTCCATCGGAAGCACCAGAGCTAACCGCGACCGGCAATTACGGAGGCAATCTTGTATGGTATGACAGCAACACCGGCGGTAACGTTGTCGGAACAGGAAGTCCGGTGACCATCAATCCGAGACCGACGGTCACCACAACCTACTATGTGGAAGAGCAATCCGCAGGAGGCGTTCCGGATAATGTGGGGATGGTCAACAACGCAGTATCAAACAACGGCGGCTATTACAGCACAACGGAAGAAGGACTGGTGTTCGACGCCTTGAAGGACATCACATTGAAATCCGTAAAAGTATATGTAAACATAGGTGGAAATAAAACATTCAAACTAACCACAAGCGGGGGCACCGTTCTGGAAACTTTTACCGGCCCGATTGCCGCCGGTGAACACCGTGTTAACCTTAACTGGAATATATCTGCCGGTACCGGATACAAATTACTGGCCGCAGCAAACAACGATCTATACAGGGAAAAAGGGACTGGCATTACCTACCCGTATTCCGATGGCTCAGGGTATGTATCCATCACATGTAACACCTATGATGCGAACGATTGCAATGGATTTTATTATTACTTCTATGACTGGGAGGTTTCTGGCCAATCCTGTTCCAGCCCGAGAGCAACTGCAACCATAGAAGTGAAATCTGACCAGGACCCGGAGTGCACCTCAACCGGAGACAACAATCCCGGCCATTCGACTGCACTTCCTGCTATGTGGCTATTCCCTAATCCGACAGACGGGGCATTCCGGGTTGAGGTCAGCAACATCCAGGGCACTGTAGATATTGAAGTCTTTAATGTGCTCGGAAAAAAAGTTTATGAGACCAATTCCAGGGTCGATGGCGATGGTGTATTTCCAATATACCTCAATGAAAATCCAGGACTTTACTTCATTCGAGTGAGTAGCGGTGAGAGTCGGTTAATTTCCCCGGTGATGATTAAATAGCCGGGGAAATAACTGTTTTATTTTTTGATGAACACAAATTGTCCTCCTTCATCACCGGTGTTCTTGATGGGTTGCAGGTTGGGTGTCTGATCGGAGTTATTAACCACCGCCACTTTCAGCTTCTCAAACAATCCGGCGACATCCAGGTACTGTGCGGTGCCATCACGTAGGGATTTCAAGAAGTAATAAGCAAAGACGGAGTGCCCATCCCGACCACCATCCATGACAGGCTCGAGCCCACCCGAGGTAAGGGCCTGTCGTGATTTGAGGTTGTCCACCTCCCCATAGTACTTCGCCGATTCATTGAACGGAACCCCTACGCTGTTACCACGGAAGATATCTCCGCTGAAGCAGGCATCGGATACCAGCAGGGTGTGCTTTGAGCGGATCCCGTTCAG
>JAGQZQ010000106.1 GCA_020435415.1 Flavobacteriales bacterium | reverse complement strand
AAAGGTGGCGATCAACATCGTGACCACCAATGCACGTGTTCGGGTGATGCCGATGAAAACACCATCGAAAATGAATGCCAGTGTGCTTGCCGGTGGCAGGATCGCCAGCCAGAATAAATAATCACCTGCGGCTATGATGACCTCATCTTTATCTGTGAGCCAGGAAATCATCTCCTGTCCGAACACCAGAAAAATGACGGAGAACAACAAGCCCAGACCATATCCCCAGCGGATATTCAACCGCACACATTTTTTGAGATTCGGAACATCTCCGGCGCCGTAATATGCTCCGGCGAGACTTTCAGCGGCGAATGCGAATCCGTCTATCGCAAATGCCATGAACATGCCTACTTCCAGCAAAAGAAGGTTTGTTGAAGCCAGGATGATATCCGAATCCGTGTATTGCACTTTGAAAAAGGAAAAGGCGAAAGCGAGGGTGGCGGTGCGGATGACCAGAGCGCCATTGACCTCAAAGTATCGTTTCATCTCCTGCATTAACCAAACGGCTTTACCGGCATACAGCGATTTCCATTCAGGGGTTGTTCTTAGAAAATAGAACAGCGAAACCGCCAGTCCGACGTATTGCCCGATAACCGTTCCCAGTGCCACACCTTCTTCCTTCATATCTAATCCATACACCAGGGCAAGACTCATCACCGTATTGATACCATTGATGACGATGGTCAGAATCATGGCAATGGAAGCGCGTTGCTTTCCGAGGAAGTATCCTATGAAAACAAAGTTGGCAACGGTAGCGGGTGCCGCATAGATTCGCACGCTGAAGTAGTGCCTGGCAATCTCTGTGACATGAGCGTCAGCATGAATAAGCCAGAAGGAAAACTCCGCAATCGGCCATTGGCAGGTGATCAGCAAAAATCCGGAGATCACCGCTACAGCAAGTCCCCGTAGGACCACGGAAAGTTCTTCGGTTGAATCTTCTCTGCCAAATGCCTGTGCAACAAGACCGGTGGTAGACATGCGTACCACCGCGAGGTTCCAGTAGATCATGTTGAACACCACGCCTCCGATGGCAATTGCCGCGATGTAGTCGGTGGAATCCAGGTGGCCCATGATGGCGGTATCCACAAGGCCTAGCAGCGGCAACGTGATGTTGCTTATGATATTCGGCAATGCCAGCTGGATGATACGCTTGTTCAAAGCACCGGATTATCAGACAAAGGTAGCGTGAATACGAATAACTTTTTGCATGTTCAATGGGAGGACGGCCGCAAAAAAAAAGCCGCCCACAAGGGACGGCTTTTTCAGAACGGATAACGTTGATTAGTGCGACACCACGATGCGTTGGGTATGTGTGGCTTGACCCGATTGCACCTTCAGGAGGTATACCCCTTCCGGAAGCTCACCGGTTTGTACGGAATACGTAGCCTGACCCTGACTCACCTGCTGTATGCTGACGGTCTGACCAATGGCGTTGAGCAAGCTGATCTGCGCATTCTCCGTGATCTGTCCGAGCCTAACATATACGGCCTGGTGTGCAGGATTCGGATAGATGGCCACATCAACGGAAGGCTCATTCAATCCGGTATTGGTGGTGCATCCTTTTTTACGAACAGACCAGTCGTAGAAATAGTAGTAATAGTTCAACTCATCCGGCGCGATTACATTGGACTTGGTAAGGTCAACAAGGTTATTGCTTGCGCCGTCGGTGATGTTGTAAGGGTATGATGGACCCGCATTGTTACGGTACATATCCACCAGACTTCCGGTCACCTTGATGAAATAATTGTTGCCCTGAGGGATGTCAAAATTCAAAGTGACCCGTCCCTGACCTGAGTTGATGCTCACATCTTTTGAAACGAGCAGGGTGCCGGTAACGGTACCATCGGTGGTATTCGCTGTGGCATTGGCAATCACATCGATGGTGCGTGTACCACTGCTGTTGGCATCCACCCAAACAGATTCCAGGATGATGTCTGTCTTTGCATCGAAGAAAATTCCACGGATATCATTGGAGGTGAAGTAGCCACCACCACCAAAGGAATTATCTGCCGGACCACCCTTGGCAGATGCATATGGACTTCCGGTGCCTACCGTGATGTATGCCGTTTTGGTCTCGGTGTTGTTGCCATAGCTGTTGGTCGCCGTAAGTTCCACTGTGTAGTTTCCGGGTGATGAATAGGTATGGGATGGGTTTTGTTGGGTGGATGTTTGATTATCCCCAAACTTCCATGCCCATTGGTTTGGCGCATTGGTAGACTGATCCGTGAATTGTACGGTCAGGGATCCGCAGCCATCTGTTACGCTGGCAACAAAATCTGCAACAGGGGGAACGCTGGTCACACATTCACCGTTGTCAAGGCAGTTCCGGCTGCTCTTATGGTTTGCAATGGAGTTGGTGGATTGGGATCCCCAGGTTTGGTTGCTACCGCTTAGGGAAGGATACATGATATAAGTACTGCTGCTATTATCATGATCACATGACCAGTTGTGTCCCATCTCGTGTGTCTGGTCCACCGAGTGGTATTGAAGATTGTTTCCCCATCCTGAGTAATACTCCATGACTCCATAACGGTTGTTGGTACATACGGAGGTGAGCCATGCCAGGCCGATCACACCGCTGTTGTCAAAGTCCCTTGTGGAATAGAGTGATCCCTGGTCATGTGTTACACTGAATCCATTGGGACCCCAGCTGGTGAAGTTGTCGAGAAGTGTTTGTGATGAATTACTGCTTCCCCAGGTATTCTGGTTGCTGGATTCAGTAAAGACTTCCACCACCTTGTAGTCAAGTTCATGTTGATCGTAAAATCCATCTACATAATTAAAGATGTCGAGCAACCGTGTTTCACCGGCGGTAGCGCCACCTGCCTGGTTGATAAATCCGTAGTCGCCCGCAATGGCAATCTCCACACATTTATAGGCAAGATTTGATTTGGCATAGGATACGCCTGACGTTCCCTGCATTATTTTTTCGCCAGGTTCTGATCCTGATTTTGATCCTGAAGGTCTTTGTACTCACGGATGTTGTTAGGCGAGTAGTCCGGAGCTTCAGGATGACCGCCGCAGCCGACACCCATATCCACGAGGTCCGCCACTTTGTACACAACCACATCATTTTGTGAATTCTTATTCAGGTTGTTTTCAAAGATGGATACGGACTGGAGGGACCATGCCACACCGTTTGAATGAATGATACCTTCAATGTGATTCTCACGGATGTTGATACGCACCCAGTTGTTCCGGTCGCCATTCACATAACCTGCATAGGTGGATGTCGGAGCGGGCTCAAGAAATTGGATGCCATTGTCCGTGGCTGTCCGGTGAACATATTGAGGTGCCCTGAGTTCATTTTTCCAGATCACGAAATCCCAGGACTGATCACCGAAATTGAATTGAAATTCGGACTGACTTTCTGCTTCAAGAACATGTCTGAAGAAGGCTTTGTCGTCAATCCGATATACATCAAATCGAGGCGTCTGTCTGCTTATCTCCGGATACTGTGCTTCACGGGCTTCCGGTCCGCTTTCCGAAGAAAATACACGCTGCCCGTCAAAGGAGGGTTTCTGCGCGTTGGCTGTTGTTGTAAGCATGGCCACTGCTATGCATACGGGTAGAAAGTTTCTCATAGGTTAGGTTTTGGTTTGTAGGTATGTTGCCAATTAATCTCTCAATGAAATACACTTCTTGCCATAGACTGGCATAATATAAAACACGAATAGCTAATAAGTAAGAAGAGGATTAACCTCCGGATAAGATATTCCCTATGCGTCTTAAGGGAACAAATAACTCGTACCAACCGGGTTAAATTTAGTGGAAATGATTTTTTAATGCAAGTAGGATAGATGCCGTGGTGTGATTCCGGATGCCAAAAAAAAGAACCCCGGCATCAGTCAGGTGGGAAAATGTCCGGGGTTCTTCGCATCATCGGTTGGTACGTGCATCACATAAGTGAGGTAATAGAATCCTCCGATGTTAGGATTCTATATAAAGACGCTCGGGTATACCCAAAAGTTGCATGACCCCCCAAATTTTTTTTTGAGAGCTTCAGAAATCTGAAAGTTGATAGGGGTGAGTCTATTGATAGGCAGGGCAATTGCCGCTCTTCTTCCCGTTTCCTCCTGAACCCATTCCATTGCTTCCGCGACCACACGGACTCCAGCTAAGTACAATCTCATGCGTATTGTTACTTACAGCCGCAAGGGGAGAAGTGGTGATATCATAGGAATAGCCCAGCCAGAACTCATAGGTAAGACGCAGTCGCAACAAGGCAGCGAGGGCATCCTGATGACGGTAGCTGGCACCCAACCCAACCCGTTCGGAAAGATCAACCATAAGATTACCATCGACAGATACCGGACTGGAAGGAGCCATCTTAGCCATCACCGATGGTGTGACAGAAACCCCGGAATGTGTAATGAACCTTCGTCCTGCCGTGAGATAGTAATGCCTGGAAAGATCACTTTCCGGTCCGTGAGCCTTTAGCTTGTTACCAAGTACATGCTTGAATGAGAGTCCGGCATAAGAATTTTGTGATGTATACCAGATTCCCGGCATTAACTCCGGCAATACCCAGGATGTGGATGCCTGATCAATGGCAACATCTTGTGTCGGGGTGATCAATTCATTCGCTCTGAAGCGGTAGTACTGTACCCCCAGGAAGACACCGAACGATAACCAGGATTTTTCCTGAACCTTAATATGGTAAGCATATGCAAAATTGATATACATCTGTGTGCTTGGGCCAATCTTATCCCTGTTGATATACGCTCCGATGCCATGTTTTCCTCTTTGTCTGCCATTGCTTTTGACCTTTAACGGTCCATGCGCGCTCAGATAAAACGTATTCGGTGCGCCGTCGAATCCAACCCACTGTGTTCTGTATCCCAGCTTGAAGTCACGGCATTGAAAGCTTCCCGCTACCGCAGGATTCAACCCGAACTGGTTGAACATGTACTGCGTGTATTGCGGCGCTTGCTGTGCAGATGCCGTACCGAAAAACAATACACCCATCACAGTGGTAAGCATGAGTAATGATCTGCGTCGATTTGAAAATGGCCTTGTCATCTTGTTTTATCTTACAATGGTTACGATACCGCTTTTCTTTATTTCCTTTTCATCCCAACCGGTAACATCCAGCACATAAAAGTAGGTAGCCTCCGGCAAGGGTGATCCATGAAACTTTCCGTCCCACCCATCTTCATTGGAATATTCTTCTGATTCAAAAACCAGCTGTCCCCAGCGGTTGTATACCACCACTTTGTGGCTTTTGAAAACTTCTATTCCTGCAATGGTCCACAGGTCATTCACTCCGTCATCATTCGGTGTGAATGCATTGAAAGGATACAGGAGGGTTTCCGGGAACTCGCATTCAAACGGCACCTCTGCGGAGGTTTGATACATGCAGCCATTCACGTCTCTTACCATAATCGGATAGGTGCCGAGCTTCAGGTCAGGATAGTAAAACTGACTGGTAAAGCTGTTTCCGCCATTCATCGATATCTGGTAGGGGGCCACACCTCCGCTAACATTATTAAGGTCTATCACCAATTGGCCATAGGCCACGCAAGTATGGGGTGTGACTTCCACAGGCACATTGGTGATCGGATTATCTATACCTACATATAAATAATAAACCTCGAATTTGCATAAATCGCTGTCGTAAATTGAAAGTGAATACACCGCAGAAGGCAGGTTGTCAAATGTATAAGGCAGGGAAGTTACATCAACAGAGTCCCCATTGCTAAGTGCCATGTGGAATGGTCCGGTACTGCCTTGAATATTTGTAATAAAAATGGTTCCGTCATTCAATCCGCAGGTTGTATTGGTGGTACCGATGTTGACCTGCTGGATACTCCCCTTGATCGGTACGGTGACTGCTGCTTTCCAGGAACATCCGTTGTCATCGATGACCTCTATGGTATATATACCCGCTTCCAGATCAGTGAACACACTGTCCTCCTGAACTGTTCCGGAGTTAAGGATATATGTGAAAGGGGGCGCGCCACCGGTCACGTCATGCACCGTAACTGAACCGTCCGCCGTATTGCAGGTGGCGGAGTCCGGCGTAGCCTCGGCCATTACATTGGATACGCTGAATACGGCATAACCCGTGTCAGTCGCAGCAGGCTGACAATTGGTCGAAGAGATCACCACTGCCATGACCGTGTCTCCGTCCTGAATGGAATTGGATGAGAAGGTGGTGCCGTTTGAAGCGTATGCACCGTTCACGTACCAGACATAACTGGGGTTATTGCCTGAATTGGTGCTATTGGCCATGATGTCCACCGTGTTGTTGTTGCCACATAGCACATACCCCGGGCTGATCAGGAGCTCGAGACTTACGTCGCATGAGTCCTGAGCCATAGAGAGCCCTGAGCACAAAACGAGCATGAATGCGGCTATGTGCCGGAATAGTTTGAAAAAGTCAGAAGGCATGAGTTGTTTAGTGTCAGATTGTAAAAATACGACAAAAAAAGCGAAAACCACTACTATGAAAGGCGATTGGTTGATAACACCCCCATGTTCATATCGTATTTCAATATCGCAAAGTGCGGTTGAGGGCCACATTATTTTGTTACTTTAAGGCCATGAATTCAATCCGACGGATCATCCTCGTTTTCAGTATGCTGTCTGTGGCTGTCTCCTCCCGTGCGCAGATTTATGATTTCCGTAATCTGTCGGTGGAGGATGGTCTTTCGCAATCGCAAGTGCTCAGTCTGCTTCAGGATAACCGGGGTGCCCTGTGGTTGGGTACCAATGGTGGGGGTGTGAACCGGTATGATGGAACAAGGTTTGAGATACTTACCCATACCGAGGGGTTGGCCGATAATGTGGTATTCTCCATTGCCCAGGACCTGGATCAGAAATTATGGTTTGGTACAAAAAGCGGCCTCAGTGTATATGATGGCCACGCATTTATAAACTATACCACCGATAACGGCTTGCCCAGTGAACGGATTTACAAGGTACTGGCAGACCGCAATGGCAACGTTTGGGTGGGTACCGCCAAAGGCGTAGCCATTTGGAACGGTGAATCGTTCCGATCCTTCGAGTTCAACGATTCATTGATGAACGGCCTTGTGTATAGTATGTATGAGGACAGCAGAGGCAGGATATGGATCGGCAGTTTCACAAATGGTGCCCTCTGTTATGAAGACGGTGCGATCAAAATATTCTCCAGGAACCAGGGGCTGCGGGATGTCAGGATCCGGTGCGTGACAGAAGATGCCCACGGAAGTATATGGCTGGGAACATCCGACGGACTGTATAAGGTTACCGAAGGGTTGGTAGAGGAAGTGCAGGTGCCGGGTCTGAAAGATGAGCAGGTCTCTATTACCGGACTTCTGTTAGACCGCCAGGGCGTTTTATGGGTATCTACCTATGAGGGTGCTTTCTCCTATAATGGAAAAACGTTCACCCACATCGATGAGAATTCCGGTCTGGCATCCGATAATATATGGACGCTGATACAGGATCAGGAAGGAATCATATGGTTTGCAACCAGTGGGAAGGGTGTGTCCGGACTGCGAAGCCAACGTTTTATCAACTTTGATGCAGATGCTGGACTCTCCGGTGAATTGGTTTATAGCCTGTTCGAAGACCGCAGGGGAGCCATGTGGGTTGGGACAGAGGATGAAGGCCTGAGTCGTTTGACTTATAGCGAAGATTCCGGATGGAAAGTGGATCCTTTGAACGACATACCCGGTGTGCCGAGCGGACAGGTATGCTCGATGGAGGAAGATGCGCAGGGAAGGGTTTGGGTCGGTGTGCGGCGTGGTAAAGTTCACATATGGGATGGAAAAAACTTCTCCACATCAAATTTCGGGTTGGAAGCGCTGAATGGAGAAGACGTCTATGACATTACAAGAGATCGTTTTGACAGGATGTGGCTCGCTACATTCCATGGTGTGTATGTGGTTGAGAATAACAAAGCAACTAAACTCGAAATAGATACCAGCTTATTGCCCGAAGCGCGCAATGCCATTTATTGTATTTATGAAGATCTGGATGGATCTATGTGGTTTGCGACCGACCAGGGGGCGATAAAGAATAACGGGAAATCATTCCAGCATTTTACAAAAAAATCGGGTTTGACCGATGGCCGTGTCCGAACCATACTGAAAGACCATGAAGGTCATATGTGGTTCGGAACAGATGAAGGTATTTTTACATTTAAAGACGGTAGCTTTAAGTCTATCCGTCAGTCTAACGGACTGTCCTCCGATAAGGTATATCTCATGCACTTTGACCGGCGTGGTTATCTGTGGCTCGGTACCAACCGCGGTCTGGATCGCATTAACCTGATCACTTTATGGCAAACCGATTCATTGGCCATACGCCATTTCGGAAAATCAGAAGGGTTTCTTGGTGTGGAATGTAACTCAAATGCAGTTTTTGAGGATCGTCGTGGCGCCATTTGGTTCGGTACGGTCCGTGGCGCAATACGGTACCAGTTTAAAGATGATATCATTAATAAGAATGAACCTCACACCACCCTGCTTGACCTGAGGCTTCGATCCAAGGCTTTTGACTGGAAAGATTACGCTGACTCCATTGAAGCCAGGACCGGTCTGCCATACAACCTTACCCTGCCACACGATATGAGGCATCTGACCTTCTATTTTGAAGCCATAAGTCTGATGGCGCCGGAAAAGGTGCGATACACTTACATGTTGGAAGGACTCGAAAACGTGTGGAGCATACCTACAGAGAAAAGAGATATTGCCTTTCCGTATCTGCCATCAGGCAAATACACCTTCAAGTTAAAGGCATGCAACAGCGATGGGGTCTGGAATAAGGAAGCCGTGGAACTCGGCGTGATCATCATCAAGCCACCGTTCTGGCAAACGCCGTTTTTCTACATTATATGTACGGTAGCTGCGGGTTTGCTGATCCTGTCTTTTATCAAGTATCGTGAACGCAGATTAAGGCAGGAAAAAAGAGTACTTGAAGAAATGGTGGATGAACGCACGCGGGAAGTGGTTGAACAAAAAGAAATCATTGAAGCCAAAAACAAAGACATTACCGATAGTATCAATTATGCGAAGAGAATTCAGGAAGCGCTGCTGCCTCCGGCAAACCTCACCAGCAATGCGTTCAGTGAGTCTTTCGTGCTGTATCAGCCAAAAGATATTGTAAGCGGTGATTTTTATTGGTTCGGGAAAAAACAGGACGTGACCATTCTGGCAGCGGTGGATTGTACCGGGCATGGTGTGCCTGGAGCATTCATGTCTATGATCGGTCATAATCTTTTAAACCAGATCATTCTGGAACAGGCCATCCTGGATCCAGGGAGAATCCTCACCGAACTCAACGTGCGCCTTAAACAGGCGTTCAAACAAAGCAAGCGGATGACCGATACAAGAGATGGTATGGATATGGCTTTATGTGCCGTACTTCCCTCTGAAAATAAACTGCTCTTTGCCGGCGCCATGCGACCTCTTTACCTATACCGTGGAAATGATTTCGAGGAGATCAAAGGGAACAAGCAAGCCATTGGTGGTTTGACAGAAGATGAATTCGCCTTCACAACCCATGAGCGGAAACTCCAGTCCGGAGATCGGTTTTATATATTCTCGGATGGGTATGCAGACCAGTTTGGCGGTCCCGCCGGAAAGAAATTCATGAGCAAACAACTCCGGAAGATCATGGCGGAAAGCGCCGGCGTGAGTATGGAAGATCAATTGACCGTTTTTCACAGTGCCGTCCAGAAATGGAAAGGCAACGAAGTGCAGGTGGATGACATCCTTCTGATCGGGGTCAGGTATTAGTTTTCTAAAATCAGTGTTCTGTAACGGATATTGTTCCGGTTCGATCGTCAACGACGGAACATGCATATCGCGTTATACCGACCGTCAATTTTCATAAATTTGTCACAGGTCCCCCAGACTTGAATAAAAAAAGGACATACCCGACCATTTTTTGGTTACTGACTTGCCTGGTCATGATCGGCGGGCAACATCGTGTATGG
>JAGQZQ010000105.1 GCA_020435415.1 Flavobacteriales bacterium | reverse complement strand
CTTCCAGGTCGGACTGTGCTTTTTTCAGGCGGTCAATGATACTGTCAGTGACTGAGGCCAATGTGGTTTCCATCATACTCCTAAGATTGAGATAGGTATTTCAAAGTTATAAAAATCAGGTGATGTGCAATGGGCGAAATCCGATTTATGAAATTTATCCGTTGTGTGCATCATATAGCTATACCATAAGTTAAACTTAAATCCATAAGACCATGAGATTACTTCTGACTTTGTTTATGACCGTCCTGACTGTGCTAACAGCAGCAGCCCAGCAAACCCATGAGGTCCAGGCCAAATCAAACATTCACCATGTGACCGTATACCTGGATGGCGCACAGGTCAGCAGACAGGCATCCGTCAATGTGCGGACGGGAAAAAACCTGATCATATTCAAAGGCCTTTCTCCTCAATTGAATGAATCCAGCCTCCAACTCAAGACAGATGATCACATTTCAATATTATCCATCTCCCGAAAAATGGATTTTCTGACCAAAGATGAAGAGGCTCCCCTCATCAGATCACTCAGGGATTCTCTTGAACTCCTTTCAGGAATCATCACCGCACAAAATGACGACCGCGATGCCTTCGAAGCGGAAAAGAAAATGCTATTGAAGAATGAATCCATCGGTGGTCAAAACAACGGCGTTTCGATCACCGACCTGAAAACAGCTTCGGAATTTTTCCGCACGCGAATAATGGACATCAATAAACAGCTCTCCCAAATCAATGCAAAACAGACAAAGACCAAAGAGATTCAACAACGTATCCGTCAGCAATTGCAAACGCTGAATTCCGGCACACAGTACCGACGCTCGGAGGTATCCGTACTGATCTCATCCCCCACAACCGGCATCCGTGATTTCACATTAAGTTACCTCGTACCTGGTGCAGGTTGGGTACCAGTATATGACATCCGTGCTCAGGAAACTGACCAACCCATCAAACTGACCTACCGTGCAAAAGTTTTTAATGACACGGAGATTGATTGGAACGATGCCATGCTTACTCTTAGCACTGCAGACCCTACCCAGACCGCTACCAAGCCCGAACTAAAACCGTGGTACCTGCATTACCGTTCCGGCAGATTGGAAGAAAGTGTCTTTTATAATTCAGGCTTGATTAGTGAGAACCAAAAGCCCCGGCAGGATGAATTGAAACGAGAAGAAATATCATACGGATGGGCCGGTGACCTGAAAAAGAAAAGCGGCGACTATTCTGGCGAAGGTGTTGATATGGATGAACAACAGGGTACCATCATAGAGATGGCGGATCTGAACATAGAATTCGACATAAAGGACAGGTACACTGTTCCGGCAGATGCGAATCCCTACATGGTGGAAGTGGCCACACACGAACTACAGGCAACTTATAAACATTATGCAGCACCAAAGGTAGAAAAGAACGCCTTCCTCATTGCCCGTGTCAGCGGATGGGAAAAGCTGAACCTCGTTACCGGGTATGCCAATATTTATTTCGATGGAACCTACCTCGGTCAATCCCTTATCAACACAGCGCAGGTAAACGATACCCTGGACGTGTCCCTGGGTCGCGACAAAAAGGTGGTGGTAACTCGGGAAATGCAACAGGAATTTTCCTCTAAAAAGGTTATCGGCTCCAATAAGAAAGAAACTTTCAGCTACCAGATTATCGTGAAAAACAACCGAAACTCCGACATTAAGCTCGAGTTATTCGATCAGCTTCCCGTTTCTCAGGACGGGGAGATAGAGGTCAGCAAACTGGAAATATCAGACGGATCACACAATGAATTAAATGGCGAGGTGAGCTGGGCCGTTACCCTTAAACCGGCAGAAAGTCTGAAGAAAACATTATCCTTTGCCATCAAATTCCCTAAAAATAAACCCATCAATACGTCTCAAATGAAGTTTATGAATGCGAGGTATTTCTAATAAATATCATGGTATAGATGCTTTTCCCGTCCTACCTGTTTCAAAATGGGCGAATAGCACACTATCTTTGCACCCATGTATTCAGTTTCCAACCTCAGCGTACACTTCACCGGCGAAGACCTGTTCAAACAGATCTCCTTTCTCATCAATGAAAACGACAAGATCGGTTTGGTCGGAAAGAACGGTGTAGGCAAGAGTACCTTGCTCAAGATCATCGCCGGTAAGCAAAGTCCTTCTTCCGGAGAAGTGGTTATTCCCAACGGCAAGAAACTGGGCTACCTGGCACAGGAGTTCAAGAATGAAAGCGCCAGGACCATATTTGGGGAAACGATGACCGTGTATGACGACATCAGCCGAATCCATGCAGAGATCGACGAGATCAACGCAGAGCTGGGTAGTCGCACGGATTACGAAAGTGACGCCTATATGGCCATCATCACCCGGCTCAGTGAAAAAAGCGAACAACTCAGTCACCTGGACGATGGCAAAAGCGAGAGCAATGTTGAGAAGGTCCTGAAAGGCCTGGGCTTTGAGCGGAAAGACTTTGACCGGTCCCTCACCGAGTTCAGCGGAGGTTGGCAGATGCGGGTGGAACTGGCCAAACTCATCCTTCGCAAACCCGACCTCATGTTGCTTGATGAGCCCACCAACCACCTGGACATCGAAAGCATCCTGTGGCTGGAGGATTTTCTCAGGGAGAACAAAGGTGCACTGATCCTCATCAGTCACGACAGGATGTTCCTGGACCGGGTCACCAACCGCACCGTTGAGATTGTAAATGCCAGGATATACGACTACCCGTGTTCCTACAACCGCTATGTAGAGTTACGAGAAGAACGCCTTAAACAGCAGGAAGCGGCATATACCAACCAACAGCAGTTCATCGCCCAGCAGGAACGTTTTATTGAACGCTTCCGGGCCAAGAACACCAAAGCCAAACAGGTTCAAAGCAAGGTAAAACGTCTTGAAAAACTGGAGCGGGTGGAGTTCGATGAGTTCGACAACCGCCAGATCCGGTTTCGCTTCCCTCCCGCTCCACGCAGCGGCGACATCGTTCTTGAAGCAAAAGACCTGAACAAAAGTTATGGGGAAGCCGAGATTTTAAAAAACCTGGGCTTCACGATCCACCGGGGAGAACGGGTTGCCTTTGTCGGAAAGAACGGCGAGGGGAAATCCACCCTGGTGAAGATGATCATGAAGCAGACAGATTTCGACGGTCACCTTCGCATCGGCCACAACGTGAATATCGGTTACTACGCCCAGGCACAGGAAAATGTGCTGGATGAGAACAAAACGGTATACGACACCCTGGACTCCATCGCTACCGACGAATGGCGCAACATCTCAAGACTGCGCGGACTTCTTGGCTCCTTTCTTTTCCGGGAAGATGACATGGACAAAAAGGTGAAAGTGCTCAGCGGCGGGGAAAAATCCAGGCTGGCCCTGGCACGTCTGCTGCTGAATCCCGTGAACCTGCTGATCCTCGATGAGCCCACGAACCACCTGGACATGAGCGCAAAGGATGTACTCAAGGCCGCCCTCATCGGTTATGACGGCACCCTGGTACTGGTTTCACACGACCGGGATTTCCTGGACGGCCTGACCGAACGCACCTTTGAATTCACCAACAAAGGCATTCGTGATAAGATCGGCGACATTGCCTTGTTCCTGGAAGCTCACCAGGTAGACACCTTCCGTCAGTTCGAGACTGAAGGAAAGAAAACGGCAGAAGCACCCAAAAAAAGCCAACCCGAAAGCGGCAAGGGCAAGCAGATTCGTGAGAAAAGTCAGGCCGCAAAAAAATTATCGCAGGACATTGAACGCAGCGAGAAGGAGATCGCCCGCATCGAAAAAAAGATGAAGGAAGTAGAGAAAGTCCTCGCTGATCCTGATTTTTATTCGGACGCCAAAGCCTCTTCGGAGACCCTTAACCAACATGCCACCCTGAAAGCAGAACTGGAGAAGGTGATGAAACGGTGGGAGGAGTTGAGCACAGAACTGGAAAAGGAGAAGTGATAGTTAGCGGTTAATTGGAGCTTTCCACATTTGATTTTATATCCTCGAAAGTAGTCCGCTTTGCGATGTTTAAAAATTCATGCATTTCTTCAGGCGATATTTTTTCTCCGTACGCCTTGCTAATAACAATATGTTTACGATTTATCCCAACACTGTACTTGTATTGGTCAAAGTAAACATTAAGCTCAATACCCATATTGAAGGCATTTGCCTTTGCGCTCTTATAACCATCAAAACGTAACGAAATATCAATGGTTTGACACCACGCTGCTTCTTCATTCACATTATTAGCATTAGCTGCACTCCTCCCAACATCTCTTTGTACTTTCATCAATAGGGTCTCACGTAAATTTTCGCTACCCGGCAACTGCCTACCATTTACCAAAAATGAAGTATAAAATTTCAAGAATAAATCTCCAAAACGGTTTTTAAGTTCTTCAATAACCAAATCAATCAGAGGACTTAATGAATTATCATATGCGTTGAAGATGTTTACATTGGTCCTTGTCAGCAACTTATCCTTAGCATTTACTTTTTCCCTTTTCCATATTTCAATCTCCTTGTCTAAATCACTTAACTCTTCAATCCTTTCTCCTTTTGCTGCCTTTATGCTCAGCTCAAGGGATCGAATAAGATGTTTGCCTATGTATTCTACAAATGCATCAGCATCACCGGCATCAGCTTTACTCAAAGCCAATAAATAATTCTTTTTGTCAGGAGAAGGAATAATTACCACCGGGTAACCTTTCTTCAGCAGAATGTAATTCATAGCCAATCTTGCAATCCTGCCATTTCCATCATCAAAAGGGTGGATCTGTACAAATCTATGATGAAATAAAGCTGCCAATTGGAGTGGATGAACCTCATTGTCATCAATATGCTTCTTGTAAAAACTCATAAGTTCTTCCATCAAAGCAGGAGTTTCCTCCGGAGAGGCGTACTGAAATATTTCTCCATTTGCCAATCTAACCGAGTTTGGAGAAGATTTATATTTCCCAACAGAGATAAGTTTACGGGTAGGCTGACCATCTGCTGTGATCGCTTCCTTCCAAAATGGTTCCACCAGAATAATTTTATTCAACTCCCGTATGGTACTCTCCGTAAATGGTTGCTCAGGATTATCTGCCAACTCCCTTATGCTATTCAGTGCAACAACGTGCGCTTTCACCTCCTCAAAATCACGCATCTCGTGATCTCCCGTGGCCTTACCGTGCGTTATTAGAATACTGGTCTCGCCATATGTCAGGGTGTTGCCTTCAATATGATTTGAATGAAAGGTCAGATCTAGCTTAATCTTCTTCCAAAGTCTTTCCTTATCCCCCTCCCTCATCGGCAACAACGAATCAAGCTCGGCTCGCAATTTATTTATGGTTTCATATATCTTCATCTCTATTGAACTTAATGAACACTTCAAAAATACCGTCTTTACCAATGCTACTCAAGAGGATTCCAAATATATTTAAACGCTGGTGAACTCCATATAACCTTTTTTTGCTTCGCACATTCATCCAGCACACTCTTTGCTTTCCTACAAATTATTTATCTTCAAATTCTCACTAAAAAGACACGCATGAAAACATTCATCCTCACCACCGCCCTGCTTGCCGGCAGCATGACCATACAGGCACAGGACTTCCCCAAAGAACTTCTATCAGGAGAACACCATACTTCCGTTGGACTTCAGTTCGACGAACCCGCTTCCAACTCAGTGGACATTGAAAGCGAATGTTGGAAGCAGGCCAAAGTATTTGTAGAAGAAGATGTGAAAGCCATGGGCCTTCCGCATACCTTCACATACCTGCGCGCAGCGAAGGGTGCTGGTGGTATCGCAGGAAAATTTGCCAAGGAAGATGTACGTTGCCTGCTGCAGTTCACCTTTTTCAAATACCCAAAAAAGGGTGGCGAAAGGGATGAATATGCAGGAAAACTGGATATCGTGGAAATAGATGAGAATGGCAAGAAAGGTGCGAAGTCTGTGAGATTCACCATTGGTGGAGACGGTGGTGAAAAGATGAGTTACCCGGAATTGCTTGAAGCGTTGAAGAAGCACCTTGCCGAGGGCGGGGAATAGTTTACTGTTCAAAGTTTAAGGTTTAAGGTTGCAACCCAATTTTAAACCTTAAACTTTGAACTTTCAACCCTTAAAAGTCGTAGCTTTGTGGCGTTTTTCGGTCCTATCGACAGAAAACAACGTGCACAGATGGCTGAGGGAACACCGAACAAAAAAAGATCCTGGCTGACACGCTTCCTGATTTGGCGTGTCAAACACATAAAGCACCGGAACTTCGTCATCCTGCTAAGCATTGCTGTGGGATTCAGTACCGGTCTGGCTGCGGTGGTGATCAAGAACTCTGTGTTCACGATCCGCAAATTGCTCACCAGCGGATTTTCCAACTATCAGAACTACCTCTACTTTGCCTACCCCCTTATCGGCATTGTGCTTACGGTAGCTTTCATCAAATACATTCTTAAAAGACCTGTGCGGCATGGCATCCCCAATGCCCTTTATTCCATCTCCCGTAACAATAGCATCCTGCCCGGACATAACATGTTCTCGTCCATCATCACCAGTGCTTTGACGGTGGGATTTGGTGGTAGTGTAGGACTGGAGGGACCATCCGTTGCCACGGGCGCCTCCCTGGGTTCAAACATCGGACGGTTGATGCATATGAACTACAAAAGCATCAGTCTGCTTATAGGCTGTGGCGCGGCCGGTGCCATGGCCAGCATTTTCAGCGCACCGATCGCGGCCATTGTATTTGCCATAGAGGTTATGATGCTGGACCTGACCATGTCTTCTCTGATCCCATTGCTGCTTGCCTCTGCTTCCGCTGCACTGACGTCCCTGCTGCTGACGGAATCGGAAGTGATCTTTCACTATGAATTTCATACCGTCTTCAGTCCGAAGGTAGCCCCCTTCTACCTATTGCTGGGCCTTCTCACCGGAGTCCTCTCCATGTACTTCAGTAAGATGTTCTGGTGGGTGGAAGACAAATTCGGGGAGAACGAACGAAATTTCAAAAAAGCCATTACGGGTGGATTGATCCTGGGCATCCTGATCTTCCTCTTCCCACCGCTCTACGGGGAAGGCTACAACGTAATCAATATGCTATTCACCGGCAACTACGCCGAACTCCTTAACAACAGTTTGTTCTACTCCTTTCATGGCAACCTGTATATCATCTTCGGCTTCCTTATCGCCGTATTGCTGCTCAAGGTCATTGCATCTGCCGTGACATTCGGCGCCGGAGGTGTTGGAGGAATCTTCGCCCCCACCCTGTTCATGGGTGCTATTGCCGGTTTTGTATTCTCAAAAGCCATCAACGAATTGACCATCTTTCATCTTGAGGTCAGCAACTTCATACTGGTGGGCATGGCAGGGCTTATTGCCGGCGTTCTGCAAGCGCCGCTGACCGCCATCTTCCTTATCGCAGAAATCACCGGAGGATACGGCCTCTTTCTACCCCTGATGATGACGTGCGCGATTTCATATGTTACCGTAAAATACTTTATCCCGCATTCTGTGTACAATATGCAACTTGCCAAACGGGGCGATCTGATCACGCACCACAAAGACAAGGCGGTACTTAACAGACTACAGGTATCACAGGTGATTGAAAATGACTTTGAGAGTATCCGCCCGGATCAGACCCTGGGGGAGTTGGTTAAGATCGTTGCACGTTCACACCGGAATATCTTTCCTGTTCTTGATGAAGACCGGGTACTGGTAGGGGTTGTGTTGCTGAATGATATCCGAGAGATCATGTTCCAGCCCGAAAAATATGACACGGTGCGTGTAGAAACATTAATGGATATGCCTCCGGCCTTTATCAGGGAAAAAGATGCCATGGAACGGGTGGCGAATACATTCACCGAAACAGGTGCCTGGAATTTACCGGTAATCACTCATGACGGCAAATACCACGGTTTTATCTCGAGATCAAAATTATTCTCTGCTTACCGGCGCCAGCTGGTGGAATTTTCCGAGGACTGATCCTTTTACATCGGGACTTCTGGCTAAATACCGGGATACTTTAATGTGTTTTTTGTTTATTAGGGGATTGCAACGATGAATCCATGGCAGCCGTAAAACAATACATGCGGATCAATTACTATGAATTGCTTGGTATTAGCAGCGATGCTTCGGATGCGGACATCAAGAAGGCATATCGTAAGGTTGCCATGAAGATGCATCCGGATGTTAACCCTTCACCGGAGGCCAACAGACTGTTCGCCGAGATCAACCTGGCCTATGAGACGCTGATTGACACCAATAAGCGTTTTAATTATGATTACTTCCGGAAATATGGAAGAATGCCAGGGACCAACCCCAAGACGCCACCGGGACCGGCTGCTCCCAAATACAATACCACCGGTCAGCCACCACGCTATAAGGAAGGTCCGTTACGCGAAAAGATGGTGGCATCACGCAATCCTGTTGTGATCAAAAGCTTCCTCATCTGTCTCTTGTTCCTGGGCTTTCTATTCCTCACTCTGCCCGTGCGGGCCGTCATCTCCGGTGTTTGGGACCCCGTGTTTATTTTTGTAATGCTTCCTGGATTTGTGTTGGTTCGTGATGCGTGGAACAGCCTGAATGTTTAAGGCTTCATTGCATCACATCGATACGAATCACCATCCCATAACACACCTCTTCCCTTATTTTACTATTTTCGCAGCCAAATCAATAAAACTTTACCCCCAATGGCCGGAAATACCACATTTACCATGATCAAGCCGGATGCTGTAGAGAACGGACACATCGGTGCGATCCTAGACATGATCATCAAAGGCGGCTTTCGCATTGTTGCCATGAAATACCTGAAGCTATCCAAGGAACGAGCAGGTGAATTTTATGCTGTTCACCGGGAAAGACCATTTTATGATGAGCTGGTTTATTTTATGTCATCCGGACCGATCGTTGCGGCCATTCTTGAAAAGGACAATGCTGTGGAGGATTTCCGTACGTTGATCGGTGCCACCAACCCTCAGGAAGCAGCAGAAGGAACCATCCGGAAGAAATTTGCAGAGTCCATTAGTGCCAATGCTGTTCACGGTTCGGACAGCGACGAGAATGCAAAGATCGAAGGAGACTTTTTCTTTAAGCAGGACGAAAGATTTTAGATTATTAGAAATTAGATTACCAGATTTCAGACAGAAAGAGGTCAGACGGAACCATTATGGAATGTCTGGCCTCTTTTTTTGTCTAATGTCTAATGTCTATTATCTAATGTCTGGAATCTGATATCTGTCCTCCACCCATCACCGGATCACAATATCCTCTATCAGCTTTTCTCCGGCCAGCTCATTCAGTTTCTGAACCAGTCCGGACTTGACATAGTTAAGTTCTTCCCTTATCACGGAAGAATTCATCTTCACATAAAGCTTATCATCAAATATTTTCACTTCCAGGGTGTGTCTGGCAATGGTTTCTCCGACAACCTCCGCCCATCCTTCGATCAATTTGTGTTGGGCGAGTTTCTTATCCAGTCCGGAAGATTTCAATAATTCTTTGATCACCTCACCGAGGGACTGTTCGTTTGATTTTCTCATGATTCGGCGGTTAACGGCTTTTTTACAGCTCCTTCATTTACCTCGTATATCTCCGCATCCACGCCAGGCTGAGTAAAAATGGCCGGGAGACGACCGGTATGGGCATCGGTAATAAACACCTGACCAAAGGCTTCCGTTGCGATAAGTTTCATCAGGGAAGCCACACGATGCTCATCGAGTTTATCGAACACATCATCGATCATTAAGATGGGCTTTACCTTCTTGATCTCTGCCATGAGGGCATACTGTGAAAGCTTCAGCGCAATCAGATATGTTTTCTGCTGCCCTTGAGAACCCATACGCTTCACGGCATACTCCCCCAACTGAAATACAAGGTCATCCTTATGCACACCCCGGCCGGTATGCTGCAGTACCAGGTCACGCGACGTATGCTCCAGCAACCATTCCTTCTGGGATTTTTCATGAAGATGGGATTGATAGGTCAAGGAGACTTGCTCCTTCCCTCCTGAAAGCCGTTCATAGTAATCCTGGAACACCGCCGTCAATCTTTCCAGGAATGCTTTCCTGGTTTCATAGATGTGCTGGGCGGGGCCTTCCATCTGCATACTAAGGATATCCAGGGTCTCGCTTTTTCGGATCCCCTCAATAGCCATGTGTTTTAATAGTGCATTCCTTTGAGACAACAAGCGGTTATAATTCAGAAGGCTTTCCAGGTATGCACGATCATACTGGGCAATGACCCCATCCATGAACCGGCGCCGGTCTTCACTGAAACCGGTAACAAGGTTCATATCATAAGGGGAGATCATAACCGCCGGCAGCAATCCGATATGATCGGCAAGACGCTCGTATTCCTTCTGACCCCGTTTGACTTGCTTTCTGCTCCCCTTTT
>JAGQZQ010000104.1 GCA_020435415.1 Flavobacteriales bacterium | reverse complement strand
CGTCTGTTCACTTCAGGACCCTTTCTCTTGGCTCCGGAGCGAAAATGGCACTGCCTATCTGGGCTGAGTTTTACCGACAACTCCAGGCCGATCCCCGGTTTAGGGAAATGCTCTCAAATTCATTGCTGGATAGACAAGCCCGCAATAACCTTCCTTCGTTTGACTGTGACAATTTCCGGAAACCGTTTTTCGAGCGATTGTTTGGCGGAGGGAGAAAGGAGGATAAAGATGAAACCAATTCTTCCAAACCGACAAGAAAAAAGTGGTCGTTGTTCAAAAGGAAGTAAAACGCTTGTGAATCTTGCTTGCGAGTGGCTGATTTTGTCTTTAAATTGCGGGTTCCATTGCAAAAAAAACCAAGATGAAAAAGAGCCTCCTGTTACTGATCTCGTTGATTTCTTTCATGCGCATGGACCTGTCTGCTCAGGTGATGGACAAAGAGTATATGGATCTTTTTGATCTGTATATGATGGATGACTATGAGAAGTGTCTGAAGAAAGCCATGAAGTATACGGAGAATGACAAATCCAAGAAAGATGCTCAGCCTTGGTTCTATGTGACCATGTGTTACTACAAGATCAGTATGAACAGTGAGCTCGAGGAGAAATACCCAGGGGCTTTGATGGAGTCGTTCAAGGCTGCCAAACGATTCAGGAAGTTTGATGTGTCAGGTAAAGTATGGAATGAAAACCAGGATTTCTTTGACGAGTACAAAGCATATGTGCTGAAGAAGTTTACGCCTGAGGTAAAGAACGGATCATACAAGGAGGCAGCAAAACATTTTAAGAAATTTCAGGAGGTTGATGAGAGTGACTATGGGATCCAGATCATCGCCGGAATAACCTATATACTGGCGAATAAGATGGAAGGAGTTTCATGGGTTGAGAGTGCGATTGACAGTCTGAAAAGCAAATATACCGGAGCCAAATTCAAAGCTGAGTCGTTGGATAAAGAAGCGCTTTTGCAAAGTGCCTTTGTTGAATATTCGGCTTTTCTTGCACAAAAGGATGACCAAAAGGAATTGGCGATGAAGGTCATCGAAGCTGGCAGGGATATCATGGTGGATAATGATGAAGTGCAACGACAATACGCCCGGATGAACAGAAAATAGAACCGTTCTTTATCACATAAAAAAAGCCCCGTTTCAAACGGGGCTTTTTTTATGCGCAATTGTTGTTGAGAAATAATGCTTCTATATAACGCCGAGAAGTCTCAACAGCAATACTATGAGCAATACGACAATAAGTATGTAGAGAATTTCTCCAAGTATCCACAGGTCTAACAGAGACAAAATAATCAGGATCAACACGATGACCAATACAGTTACAAGTAAACTATTGTCGTTCCCTGATTTTCCCTGCTCTCCGGTAACCTCCTTTGGATTCAGTTGTATCAGGCGAGAAGGTTTACCTGCCATCTCTTTTATTTCCTTAACAACTTCTTTTATTTCCGCTCTTTTGACACCTTTGGCCTTTCGGTTTTTATTGTGTTTGCTGGTGGCTTCCTTTGCAGGTACCGCTTGTGATACGGGTGCTACTTCCGGAACAAGCGTTGCAGTTTCATCACCCTGAGGGGTGTTGTTAACTTGCTCCTCGGATCGGGCTGGTACAACGGACGTTTTGGCTTCATCCACCTTTTTTCCGGGCTTGCCGATATGTACCATCTTGAAATTCTGCCGGTGTTTGGCTTTGGAGAATTTATCGCCCCCGGTTGTACCACAAGCAGAGATCAGCCCGACAATAGCCAAACCAAAGGCCATCTTCATAAACATCGCATTAAATAGCTTCATAGGATCAAAGGTTTTGAGTTAGTGTATCGTAAATCTAAATTTTCTTTCGGATATTTCCGTTTAATGATTGGAAATATCCAATCCAATTGATCGAAAAAATTGAAATCTACGCATCGATAAGGGTATTCATCCTTATCTTCTGTTGTCAGCATTTGTTTGCACAAGAGGGTGGTTTGCATGTGAGCACGACCGATGTGGATCTTGGGCGGATGGATAGTGTGGCTTCTGCAAGGGTTAGTCTGGTGCTCACCAATCAGAGTTCAAAGAAAATCTTCATTCTCAGAGCAGATGCCTCGCCAGATCTTAAAGTTAAAGCGAATAGCAAAACGTTACAACCAGGAGATACCACTTCCCTGATGATCTTGATCGTTCCACAGGACAAAGGCCCGTTTCGCTATTCGGTCGGACTATACCACAGCGGAAATCTGGAGCCGGAACGGATCACCGTATCAGGCACCATCGATCATTTACTTCATGTAGAGAACCCTATGCTGGCGTGCTATTCGTTTAACGGTTCAGCACGAACAGAACCTAAACGGATGGCGCTGATTCCTCCGCCGGATACCATTGAATACACACCTTCGGTTGTGTCTCAACCCAAAGAAGAGCCGATTGAGGAAACCAAAACGGTGATTCAACCTCCAGAGCCCATACAGCATGTGACGGAACCAGCGGAATCTGCCGTTCTTCCGGAAAGTCACTATAAACCTATTAACCTCATTTTTTTAGCGGATGTATCCGGTTCGATGAAGGACAGCCTCAAACTAGGTCTGATGAAAACTGCCATGACCCGTGCGGTAGAAGTGTGCAGGCCCGGGGATAAGATTTCCCTGGTAACCTACGCCGATGATGCACGCATTTTATTGGAAGGACTCCCCGGAGATAAAAAAGATACGGTGGTTCGGATGATCCAGAAATTGCATGCCGGAGGAGGTACGGCAGGAAGCGAGGGTATTCAGCTGGCATATGAGGTAGCGGCTCGGTCGTTTATAACCAATGGAAATAATGTGATCATTCTGGCCACTGATGGAGCGTTTAACCTTGATAAGAAAACAGAAGAGCTGTTTGAAGGCAGCGAAGATGCCATATACATGTCTGTGGCTGGTATCGGTAAGCCCGGAAAATTATCCAAAAAGGTCCTGAAGAAAATCGCCGGACGTACCAGGGGACGACTGGTTTGGGTGCGAAGTGCCAAGGAAGCAGGGAAAGCATTCCTGGCTGAATTAAAGAACGGATCGAAAAGATGAGGCTACATCATGACACTTTGATTTTGAATCTTTTTGCAACATTTTCTTTACACTGCCGTCTATTGCTGTAGATAAATTCAATGAGGCAGGCGTCAGGTGAAATTGAAGCATGCATTTATAATTTTTTGTTTTCCTGCTACGGTTCTGGCAAGTGTGGTGGAGGAGAAAGAACAGCGCCTCGTTGAGGCCCGTAGGGTTCAGGGTGAGGTGAAGGTAGACGGTAGCCTGGATGAAGAGGCTTGGGAGCAAGCGGTTGTAACAACAAACTTTACTCAACTTCAGCCTGATGAAGGCAAAGCTCCATCGCAACGTTCTGAGGTTCGTTTGCTTTATGATGATCACGCCATCTATGTAGGGGCATATCTTTATGATACCGCACCGGACAGCATTCTTACAGAGTTAACCGAGCGCGATAATGATGGTGCTAACGCAGACTTCTTTTTCTTTTACGTCGATCCTTATAACAAACGGCAGGACGCCTATGTGTTTGGTGTTTCCGCATCGGGTATGCAGGTAGACCAGCGTTTCAGTGACTGGACCTACAATGCCGTTTGGGAAAGCCATGTAGCTATTACAGATAAAGGATGGGTCGTGGAAATGAAGATCCCCTACTCCGCCATTCGTTTCCCGAAGGCAGAAGCACAGGTATGGGGTATTCAGTTTGAACGGTTACTGAAGCGTAAACAGGAAAAAAGCCAATGGTCCCTCACCCCTCAAAGTCAATCCCTCCCGCAAAATTTCTGGGGTGAGACCCGTGGTATATCGGGCATTGAGGCTCCTATCCGCTTAAGCCTTACCCCCTATTTGTCTACCTCGTGGAATAAGATACCCGTTACCTCATCAGACGGAAGTATTGAATACGCCAACAATTATACCTACAGTGCAGGCACTGATTTGAAGTATGGGATTGATGACAGGTTTACTTTGGATGTAACACTTCTTCCGGATTTCGGACAAGTTCAGTCGGATAATAAAGTCAAGAACTTGGGCTACTCTCCCGTAAATTATGAAGAGAACAGGTCCTTTTTTAAAGAAGGTACCGAGCTCTTCGGAAAGAACAATCTGTTTTATTCGCGAAGAATAGGACAAACACCATCCGGGTATGGTGATGTGGATGCAGGAGAAGGCGATGAGATTGTTTCTAACCCACGACAGGCAAATCTGATCAATGCAACCAAGCTGTCGGGCAGAAATGATAATGGTTTGGGTCTTGGTTTTTTTAACGCGGTAACCAATAACACATATGCGGTCATTGAGGATTCATTAGGGCAGCAACGATCCATACTAACGGAACCACTGGTAAACTACAATATTCTGGTAGCGGATAAGCAGTTCAAGAATAACTCAAATCTGTATGTGATCAATGCCAATGTAACCAGGGCAAAGAAATTCAGGGATGCGAATGTGACGGGAGCAGGACTCTCGATGTTCACCAAAAAGAAAAATTTTCGCTTTGGGCTTGAGGCTTCACACAGCCGGACCTACGGCGAACAGGATTCGTTGGGTTATGAGGTCCGGACCCAGGGCCTCAAATTCGGTATGGTGGTGGAGAAAGTGTCCGGGAAAATCCGTTACGGAACCGGAGCGGAAGGTTGGAGTCCTGGCTTCGATGCCACGGACATGGGATTCTTTTCGGTAAATAACATCGTGAAGCAATATGCCTGGTTGTATTTGTATAGATTCCAGCCCTGGAAGTTTGTGAGGAATGCCAACGCCCAGATCAATGTCACCTATACTTCCCACTATCAGACCTTCAAGCGGAATAGCGTACAGATAAATGTGAATCTGAACGCAAACCTCAAAAACCTTTGGAATGTTTACGGTGGTTTGGGAATCACACCGGTAAAGAATGACGACTACTATGAACCAAGGGTTGATGGCTGGCACTACTCACGACCGCCTTTCTTTTGGATGTTCAGTGGATTCTCTACCGACCAGCGGAAGAAGTATGCCTTGAGTTTGGAAGGTTTCTTTGGCCGGTTCCTCAAAGAATACAGATCCAATGACCACGACGGTTTCGGTGCTCAAATGGATCACCGCTATCGTGTCAATAATAAACTGACCGTTGGTTATAACTATGATTATAACATGGACGAGTATAGCCTCGGTTATGCGGATGTTCTGAGTTCGGATTCCATTCTATTTACCGGCAGGGTGCTTGAAACGTTTACCAATACCCTTGGCGCCCGGTATGCCTTGAACCCTGCCACAACCTTCTCGCTGAATATGCGGCATTATTGGAGTACCGGAAAGTACAAAGACTTCTTTCTTCTCAACCAGGATGGGTCGTTGGATCCAATTGCCGGAAGGCGAACCGGGTATGATTTCAGTTATAATGCCCTGACCATAGACGCCGTGATCACTTGGTGGTTTGCTCCGGGTAGCACCATAACACTGGTATACAAAAAGCAATTGGAGGATGAGTCCGGCACAATTCCGGTGAAATATTCTGAAGACTTCAGATTGCTATCCAAAGTTCCTCAGAATGATTTTATCTCCCTTAAAGCGCTCTATTGGCTGGATTATCTTTACCTGAGAAAAAAACGTCCCCGCAACTAATATTTTCGCTACACTGTAACCTCGCTTTGTCAGTGTAACTTTTTAGGTGGTTTGGATGTATATCTAAGCCAACTTTCGGGTGTTGATTGCCTTGGTTGTCACCGGTTTGGCATGTGTTGCCCTCGTTGTAACCGGATAATCCGGAAGCAATAAATCTTACCAGTGCCGCGTCATTACTCTAATATAACAGAAGCAAGGTCTCCAGATGATGAATGATCAATTGAAATACGACAGTGGCTTGCGCTTTGGTCGTATGGGTCAAAGGTTGGTGCAAGGTGTTTTGTTTGTTTCAATTGCGTTTCCTGCCCTTTCCACCAATGCGCAGAATGTTAAGCTTACTCAGGATGAAGCGGCCTATGCCGACAGTTTGAAACTGGCCTATGAAGATGCACAGGAAGCCGTGCTGCTTTCAACCGAAAAGTTTAGCTATGCTTGGTTAGAGAATGATTCATTGCCCGTTCAGGCTACTTTGGAGGCTGATGAGAAATTAATGGCACTGAAGGATGACTACACTTTTCGCAAGGCTCTGTTCTATGATGATATGAGCGAGATTGTCAAACCTGAAGGGTTTAATCATAAAGATAAACAGATTGAGCTTTACCCCTATTACGGACCTTTTCAAAGCGGCGAATACTTTTATGATGATGTGAAGATTTGTACGTTCAACTTCCGTTTCTCAACACGAGGTCAGAAGGCCAGATACACGTACAGTAAAAAGTATAAGGACCCTAAGTATCTCACCAGTGTATACTTCCATGACTACCGCCCGGTACTTGAAAAGGAGATCACCTTTATTATTCCCGATTGGCTTGAAGTAGAATTGAAAACATTCAATTTTGAGGGATATGACATTGAACGCTCGGAGGTACGGAATGATAACGATAAGACAACCACCTATACCTTCAAAGCGCGCAACCTTGAAGCGCTAAAAGAAGAACGGAATGCTCCGCCGGTTTCAAAGAATTATCCACATATACTGGTCCTGACCAAAGCGTACACGCAGAATCAGGAGCGACATGTTCTCCTGGCATCTACCAAAGACCTTTATCACTGGTATGCAGAACTGGTCAAACAGGTTTCCAATGAACCGGATGATCTGAAGACCACGGTTACCATCCTCACCGATGGAAAGGAGACGGACATGGATAAGATCGAATCCATTTTCTATTGGGTTCAGGATAACATCCGTTACATCGCTTTTGAAAACGGCATCATGGGGTTTAAACCGGCCAATGCTCAGGATGTCTTTCACAACCGTTATGGCGATTGCAAGGGAATGGCAAACCTTATGAAAGAAATGCTCGTGCTGGCAGGATATGACGCAAGACTCACGTGGATAGGTACCCGGGATATTCCGTATGATTATTCTATCCCTTCCCTCGCGGTGGATAATCACATGATCTGTACGGTATTTTTAAATGGCAAACCGTTTTTTCTGGATGCGACGGAAGAATTTGTTGGTATGAATGACTACGCTGCACGGATCCAGGGAAGACCGGTGTTGATCGAGGATGGGGCCGCCTATATTCTGGACAGCGTACCGGAATTTTCAAAGGAGCATAATACCATACGCTATAACATTGCGGTTAAATTGGATCAAACCGAATTGAAGGGGAAGTACGATGTAGAATACAATGGTGAAGAAAAGACCATCATTCGCAGGTCTTATGCGAATATAAAGACGGATAAACGCGATGAAGCGCTGAAGAAATTCCTGAATGGTGGTGATAAGAATTACCAGGTTAGCAATATCGAATCTTCAGATCTCGGCGCCCGTAATCTGCCTCTCACCTTTACCTATGATTTTACCTTGCGTAATCAGGTTACCAATATCGGGAATGAGTATTACATCACCCTGGACATGAACCGGGAATATGGCCATTCGAAATTTGAGGATGACCGGGTGAATGACTTTGAATTCCACAACAAGGTTTACATTGAGGGTACGACTGAATTGGTCATTCCTGAAGGTTGGAATCTTGATCATCTTCCGGAACCTGTTGATATCAGTAACGACCATTTTAATTTCCGCCTATCCTATCAAAGGAAGGAAAATGTGATCACCTATTCCAAGGTTATTTCGATTGACAACGCCTTGCTTAAACAGGAGGATTTTTCTCTGTGGAACGATGCGGTTGAAAAAGTCGGGAAGTTTTACGGAAGTCAGATTGTACTTGTTAAGCCCTGATCTATGCGCAGACTCATATCCTCCACCCTGATCATTTTCGCAATTACCGTTTCAGCGCAGGAAAGACCCCGCTCTGATGCGGAAAAAAAGGCGGCTGCAGACCTATACTTTTCCAAAGATGATCAGGACTTCTCGGCTGTAAAGGGCCCTGATCAATGGGCCGGTGAATCTGCCATTATTCTCGCACAGCAGGTTACTTATAGTTATTTGAAAAAAGGGCGTAAGGGTATCATTGAAGAAGCCGTCAGACGCAGGATCAAGCTACAGGATAAATCGGCTGTAGAGAATTTTTCAGAATACTATTTCTACTCTTTCAATGCGGTTGGCGTTCGCATCACAAAATCAGATGGAAGTATCGTTGAACCGGATCTAAGCAAGGCTGTTCCTGAAAATGAAGGGCGTCCGGGAACTTTTGCATCGCCCACCACGGAGAATATTGAAATGAAACTGGCCATTCCCAACCTGGAGGTGGGTGATATTCTGGATTATTATGAAGCAAGCAAGCATACAACCAAATTGAAGAACAGAAGTTTGGAGTATGACCCCCATATCGCTACCCTGGAAAAGGACTATCCAATCCTTATGCAGCGCCACAAGTTTATCGTAGATCGTGATTTCCATCTGGCCTTTGCTTCTACCAACGGCGCACCTCAGATCATGCAAGGTCCTCCTGGTTTGGATGCGAAAGGAAAAGTCAACGAATCTGTCAGAATATATGTGTTTACAGATACATTGAAACGGGAAAAGCTTGAAGATGAACTTTGGAGCTATCATTACCTGGATCGGCCTACCATCAAATATCAGGTGTTTCATGAGGTCCAAAATGAGTTGGAGCATTCCACATTTGCCATCGACCGGAATGGTGGTCTTAAATCCAGTGCAACCGGGGCAGATGTGCAGGCATATACCATCGGACAGATCAATGGAGACCGCTTATTTGCTTACCTGAATGCCGCTCAGATCACAGATTATCTGGATCGTTATCACCCCGGAGTGTCCAATACGGATGAGCTCATAAACCTGATATACTACTACATGCGGTATCGCATTATGCTTGCCTATTTTACCGATTGGAATGGCAACATGGTTTATGAAGGGGTGGATAACCTTGTGTATGCAAAAGACATCCGTTTTCTGAGTACGTTGTTAGAGGTGTTCAAGAAGAAGAATATTGATGCGCAGATCATTGCCGCCGTACCCAGACACATGGGGACGCTGGACGATTTGCTTCTGATGGATGAGCTGAAGTTTGCCATGCGGGTTAATAAGACGAAGATTATCTATCCTTTCAGCAACTTCTCGACCATGGGTTATGTGGATAGTTCCCTGGAAGGTGTGGATGCCTGGGTGTTCAATTATGAATCAAATAATGACCGATCCAAATGGACCCAGGAAAGAATGACCCTGCCCTATACTTCGGATTCTGCCAATTACGTGAGTTGTGTTAATATCGTGAATATTGATTCTGCCTTTGGGAAGGTTGCTGTGAAGCGGACGACCACTGTAGGAGGTAACATGAAAAACAGTTATTCGGTCGTACCGCTATACAACACGGATTATTTGCTTGATGACAGGGAGGAGCTGATCCCTACGTTCTGGGAAGAGTCGGGTGATGGTAAGACCGAAAAGGCGGCCGAACTCAAGCGGAAAAAGGATGAAGCGTATCAGCAAAGGGAGAAAAGTAAGAGTGATGCCTTAAAAGAAGATATTGAAGATGATTTTGATAAATGTGAAAGTTATGATGGTTTTAAGTTGGTCAGCGATGGGCGCTGGGAAAAATCTCCCCTGTTGATCTATGAGGATCAGTTTACCCTGACCCATGTGACCAACCCTGCCGGTAAAAACTTTATCCTGGATGTGGGTATGTTCATCGGTGGACAGTTCCAGCTTACGGAAAAACAAATGACCCGTCACGATGACATTCATATGTCGAGCGCACGTTCCTTCAATAATAAGATCATTATCCCGATACCGGATGGATATTATCCAGATGGGCTGGAAAATTTGGTCATGAATGTGGACAATGATTATGGCACATTTACTTCAACGGTCGAGATGCAGGGAGATAGCCTGGTGGTTGAGACGTTGAAGCGATACAAACATGCCGACGTGAAAAAGGAAGACTGGCCGCAAATGATCCGTTTCCTCGACACGGCCTTCGATTTCAGTCAGAAGAAGTTGATCTTCCGGAGAAAGGAAGAGAGCGCAAAGCTTTAAGGGAAGCTCCTCCCAGGAAATACAGGTTCCTCGCTGTTGCTCATAACTCACACTCCAAACTGTTTTGCGGCCCCGCTATCGCGTGTCTGGCGTATTTCGCAAACCTGATTTTCGGACAGGATTACTTTCGTGATCCTGCCTTATCCGTGCAGTGGATCAAAACCATGCGGCCCCGCTATCGCGTGTCTGGTGTATTTCGCAAATCTGATTTTTTCGGAAGGATTACTTTCGTGATCCTGCCTTGTCCGTGCAGTGGATCAAAACCATGCGGCCCCGCTATCGCGTGTCCTACCATATTTCGCAAACAAAAAAAGCAAGCTGAGTGCTTGCTTTTTTCTTTTTGCTCAATATGGTGAGCATGGCTTTGATCATCAAGTGACCCCGGAAGGATTCGAACCTTCGACCCACTGATTAAGAGTCAGTTGCTCTACCAACTGAGCTACGGAGT
>JAGQZQ010000103.1 GCA_020435415.1 Flavobacteriales bacterium | reverse complement strand
ATTCCACCGTCAACAAATGTTAAATCTATGACTTAAATTAGATCGCCTTTTGTCCGGATTTGTTTTAAGACGCACAGCGTTGGTCCCCAATATGGGTATTTCATCATCCACAGCCTATGTGGCAGGAAATGAGCCTTCTGTCGGAAACATTAATCTTACAGGCTTTGAGAATGCTACCCGTGTGCATGTGGCAAGGAACGTGACGAATAATTCCACCTATGCCTTGCTGGCCAATGCCGATGTGCGGATCGATGGTGAACAGATCATCCTCAAGGAAGGCTTTACGGTGAACACCGGTGCCAAATTTCTGGCCCACCTCGGAAATGTCAACACGGGATGCTCAAGTCAAACCCCATTTCTTAAAACCAAAGATCCGGATATGACCGGAACATCTCAGGATGGGGAGTTTAGGATCTATCCCAATCCCACCCGTGGTGAAACCACCGTACAATACCGTGTAGCAGAGAATACGCCTGTAAGAATACGCTTGCTGGATTACACCGGCAGGGTGGTAAAGGTGTTGGTGAATGAGACAGTGACGGATGAATCCTTACATGTGGTTAAAGTCAACGGGGATCATCTGGCCCCCGGTATTTATCAGGTGATTATGCAAAAGCCGGATGGCTCAAGAGCCTTAAGAATGATCGTGGCGGATTGACACAATAAGCGCTTATTCTGAGGTTTAGGGTTAAACGAAGCCGGATGCAGCACTTTGCTGCATCCGGCTGTTTTTTTGAGAAGCGTTGTTCCCTTAATTCTCCAGGATCACGAATTCCGTGCGGCGGTTGGCGGCGCGGCCTTCTTCGGTGTCATTGGTAGCGATCGGTTCGGTTTCCCCATATCCTTTGGCCTGTAATCTCGTTGTCGGGATTCCGGATTTGGTCAGATAGTCCATCACCGACCTGGCCCGGTCGTGAGACAGCTTCATGTTGGCCTCATCGGATCCCACGTTATCCGTATGACCGCCCACTTCCACGATCATGGACGGGTTGGCTTTCATCAGTTGGATGGCCTTGTTCAGTTCAACATAGCTTTCCGGTTTCAGGTCGGCCTTACCGGTTTCAAAGAAGATGTTGTTCATCACCACTTTGGTGCCTTTCTCAATAGGCTTGAGGTCGATGTCGCGACGTACCTCGGTATATTTCGCATCTTCAGGCAGGTCGAAGTTGTCCGAGTAAAAGAAATAACCTTCGCGCGTGGCGGATACACCGTAGAGTTTTCCGACGGGAAGGACCACCAGGTATTCTCCGGTTTTCGAATTGCTCTTTCCTGTGGCGATCATTTCGCCGGTGGTAAGGTCCTCCACCAGTACCCAGGCACCCAGCGGATCCTTGGTCTTGAAATTCCTTACCACACCGGTGAGGATCATCGTTGGGGTGGGGCGCAGGGCTTCCGGAATATTCACCGAGTAAAGATCGAGGTTGCCGCTGCCACGGGCAGAAGCCAAGTACCCCACCTCACCGGACCCGCCGATGGTGAAGTACAGATCGTTTTTGTCCGTGTTGATCGGGCTGCCCAGATTCACGGGTTCGGACCATTTTCCATTTTCAAAGACGCTCTTGAAGATGTCCATTTCTCCGAAACCCGGATGACCATCAGAGGCGAAGTAAAGTGTTTTTGCATCGGGACTGATAAAAGGAGATTTGTCATCAAACGGAGTGTTGATAGTGGGACCCAGGTTCATGGCCGGTCCCCATTTACCGAAGCGGTTCCTTTCAATCATGTAAAGATCTTCACCGCCATAGCCACCTTCGCGGTCCGAACAGAAGAAGATACGTTGTCCGTCTGAGGAGACGGTGGGTTGTGAATCCCACGCATCCGAATTGATCACATTGCCCATGTTGATGGGAGCGCTCCATTTGTCGCCTTCCAGATTGGAAAGATACAGGTCACAATCGCCCATGCCATCGTCCCTGCCGCATGCCACGTACACCATGGTCTGCCCGTCGGCAGAGAACGCCGGGGCGCCTTCGTTGCTGGCGGAGTTCAGTGGTGCAGGTAGCAGGACGGGCTTCTGCCATTGCCCGTTTTTCATATCGGTATAGTAGAGGTCTTCATCGCCTTCCTTGTCCTCGCCTTTCTCTTGTGAGAATCCGCCTTTACGCTGACTGGTGAAATAAATACGCGTACCGGTTGGATTGGTGGATGGCATGTAGTCGTCCCATTCCGTGTTCACCGTTGTTCCCAGGTTGACGGGTGCTTTCAGGTTTGATACGGCTTCTTTGCGAACAACGGGGCTTTCGGTGGCGTAGTACAACCGCCAGTCGCCCTGGTGAAGAAAGCGTGCCTTGTCAGCAGCCGTTGAATAACGTTTGCTAAATTCCTGAAGCCATTCCACGGCCTTGTCTACCTGTCCCAATTGCTGATAGGCATTCCCTGCCTCGTAGTAAAACCAAGCCCAGTAATCGGGTTTTACGATGCGCAGTTCCTCGAAGTATTTGACACAGTCGGCATATTTGCCATCGTAGTAGAGTGCCAGACCAAGCAGGTTCAGTACGTCTGCATTTTTTGGATCGGCGCTGTATGCTTTTTTCAGTTTGACGGCGGCGGCTTTGTATTCACCGTCGTTGTATAGTTTTTCACCTTCATCGTAGTACAGACCGTCGGTGATCAGCTGGGCATTCATCTGGAAGGCCAGGCAGATAAGGGCAAGGAGAGGGAAGAATTTGCGCATTTCCGGATGTATTGGTATCGTTGATGAATAGAAAAAAACAGGCGGTCAGAAATGATCTCACCGCCTGTCTATATTCTTTATGGAAAATTACTTTGTGGACAGCTTGGTGACTGTCTTTTTCTCATATACATACACGTAGTCACCTTCTTCAGTAAGAGACGTGGTGGCGCCCTTTCTGGCATTGAACTGTTTGTACGAGCAGTTCTTCAGGTAGAAGGATGCGATGTCTGACCTCTCCGTCTTCATGATCAGGTAATCACCTTTGGTATCTTCCAGTGCTGAGTTCTTATACTTACCGGATGCGATGAGCTTACCGTCAGAAATACTGTGAGAGGAAACACCTTTGTTGCCGATCACGATTACTTTATCTTCATAAAGTTGAAGCTGTTCACCGCGACCGATATTATCTTCTTTCAGATCTACCTCATACACTTCGCTTCCGTCCGCGATCTTCAAAGAATAGATGGCTTTACCGCTACATGCGATCACGTTCTCACCTACAGAAAAGGAGTTAGAGATTCCTTTCTTGAAGCGCTCGGATTCCCATGCCATGGAACCATCACTGGTGTTCAATGCTTTCAACCCCCAAGGCTTCACGTCCGGCCACCAAACTTTACGTTCAATGGTGATATTTCCTTCTGAGTCTTTTTTTCTGATAATCGCCTGGCACTCCACCGTACCACCGATCTGAAGAATGATCTTGTCGCCGGCAATGCCCATGGCAGGAATGGCACGTGCACCTTTGATTTCGGGTGAGGTCCATAACAGCTTACCTGTGTTGCGATCGTATTTCTTCACATACTGACTTTTCTTGTTAGACATGTCAAGTACGTATACATCGTCACCTACCCATACCGGATCGGCTACGGCACCATAAATACCGAAGGCGGTTGCACCTGCCGGCTTTCCTATTACATCAGCGGTGAAGTCGAAGGCTGCGGCCCACAGCTTGGCACCGGTTTTCCAGTCGTAGGTTTGGATACCATTCATTTTCAGTACCACCATGTCGTCTTTCAGCTCGAGGTCGAAGATGAATTCGCGTGTGATCACCTTACGCTCGGCACGTCCCACGTAGGCTTGTTCCCAAAGGAGGTCGCCGTTGTCGAGGTTGATCTTTGCGATCTGGTTTTTAAAGCCGGTAAACAGGGCACCCAATCCGGATGGCACGAAATTCACGGTTACGATCTCATTGTTGCGGTAAACATATTTACCGATCGCACCTTTGAACTTGGAGGTTGTCCACAGTTCTTCTCCGGTGCGGGCTTTGATGAAAACCAGACTTTCTTTCAGTGACAGTGCGAAGCCTTCTTTTTCAGCAATGTACACTACGTTGCCTTCGGACAGGTTCTGGTATTTGTCGGTGGTCCAGAGAAGGGTGCCTTTTTCAATGTCGATGCAGGCTACCTGGTCCTTACCCATTTTTCTTTCGAACAGGAATACCGTATTGGATTCCCAGAAGGGGATGAGTTCATCGATCTTACGAAGGTTGGGAGCAATTTCTTTAAATGGTTTAGACCAGATCGTGCTTCCGTCCTTGTTGCTGAAAACGGTCATTTCTTTGTCTGAAGCGGCATAGCTGTAACCACGTTCTTCCAGTCCGGTACCGGACTGGTCGATGCTATGTTCGAGCTTAACTTCCCAAACGGTTGTCATGTCTTCCTGGGCATAGCAGGTGAAGCTTGCCGTGGCCAGCAGATAGGTCGCGAGATAAAGTTTTTTCATTGTTTAGCGGTGTTGATAAAGGATTAGGACGGATTATGGTTTACTCGTCAAAGTTGAATTTATAACGGAACTTGTAATTTTTGTTCTTGGGCATACGGAAGCCCATCTTCATGGATTTGATATGATCCTTCAGTAGGTTCTGGAACTCGATGGAACCTCCGTCGCGTTCCACCACAAAGATGGAAACCACTTCACCTTTATTGCGGATGGTCACATCCAGGATATAAGACCCGGTGAGTTTGTGTTCGTTCTTTAGTTCCAGCAGACTGCCTTCTTTCATGGCTGTTTCCATGACTTTGGCAGCTGCCTGTATCACCTCTTCCTGGTCACTGATCAGGTTCTTTTGGGCATGTGCCTGTGAGAATCCGAGGAACAACAAAAGAGAAATGGCGAACAAGCGCCCGGTGTATTTACCTATTCTGGTTTCCATATGATGGTCATGTTTCCTGTCACAATGATGATGGAGTCGTCGGGTAGAAAGGCAAAGCTGGCACGGCCGTCGCCACCCATTTTGCCTTTGAGGGCATCGCGCAGACGCTGACGCGTGTCAAAGCGATTCACAAGCTTTCCCGTTTCAAAATCATGGATGTTGATCTGCGGGGCCACATCGAATGATACGACACCAAACAAGCTTTTATCATTGTTCTCAGTGAAGTCCGGCTCGTAGGTGGAGAGTGACATGAAAGATGTTCTCAACGTTTCTCCTTCCGGCATCCGGATCATATAGATGTATCCCTGACGACCCGCATTTGACACCTGCATTTTGGTGTGCGGGATGCTGTAGCTGAACAGACGGTATCCGTCCTTGGAGAACTGCAGACGGTAAATGATGTCGTAAACTTCATTCACCGTGAACTTCTTCTGCATGGTTTCCGCATCGTAAATACTGATCATCTGACGGTACTTCAGGGCGGGCTTGATGGCCTTCTTGTCGTTGCGGATGCTTGGAACCTGCTGAAGAAGCGGGGCGGTTGGTTTGTGTGAAACGGCGATGAGCTTGCCATCCGGACTGATCGCTACGGAATTGGTGGCATCAGGAACCGTAAAGCTCTGTTTCTTGTTGCCGGAAGGTAGTTCGTAAAAGGTCACGTCATCGCCTTTCAACACCACGTAGAAAGACTCATCTTCTGCAATCTTTACAGAATGGGCATTGTCAATCTTCTGCACAATCTCACCGCTTTCGGCATTCACGATCTCGAAATTCACTTCACGGTCTTTGTTCGGCGCCCAGTCGATAAAAAACGTTTGCTGCAGCAGGAGGTAATTACCTTTGGCGGAGTATTCAACCTTGGCACCTGCATACCAGTTCCCCACATCAAATTTCTTGATGACCTTGTCATTTCTCCAATCATAAAGGAAGAGGGGAAAGCCCTGGGCGCCTGCACAGGCTATGGTGTTGCCATCCGGGGAAAGTGCGATGCCGGAGCGGACACTTGTTTCCCCACCCATGTGGAGTTGTTTATAATCTACGTTGGTCTGTACCTGTGCAATGGATGCACGGTTGTTCAGCAGTAGGGTGCCAACGAGGAGGGCGAAGGCAGCAAAAGCTTTATTCATGTGATGCGTTTAGTACCAAAAACGGCCCCTAAGGTACTAAAACGACAAAAAATAGCCAAACCGCGATGTTAAGTTCATATTAATAGAAAACGTAGGTATTGTTTGGTTGAAAGCAGGTTGGTTGATGATGAGCTGTCCTCTTTTGCTTGACAGTCGCACCCGATTTAATATCGCTCAAACCAAATATTCAAAAAAACAGACCGAATGATTAATAAGATATGCCCAATGCTATAATGCTCAAGTTAAGAGTCCTCTTGGAAATACCTTTGTAAAACATGCGTAAACCTTTTGATACCGGGGTTTACGGCAATTTAGTATTAAGTGAATCATTAATAAACCTCTACCATGAAAAAATCAGGATGGCTTACATGTATCGCGCTTATGGCACTCGGTAGCCAGTCATTTGCACAGATCGGAATCGGCGGTCAGCTCAATTACAACATCTTCTTCGGCGGAACTGGCCTCAAAGTACTTGCTTTCGGTGCGCACGGAGAATATGCCAAGGAAGACAACCTCACGTTTCGCTTCACAGCCAATTATGCCCTGCCATATAAGTACAGTGATACCTATGCAGCGCGTGCAATGAGTAGTGCTACGACACCGGAATATATTGAAGTAAAAGGAAACTCTACTGTGAAAGTATTCAATATTTTTGCCGATGGCAAAAATATTTCGGACTGGGCGACTTTGAAGATGGCGGTGTATATGGTTTTGTAGGTGGTGGTTTTACATTGGCGTCGGAGCAGACCACCTATGATGACTATGACCGTATCAACTACAGTGTTACCGGTTCTGCCAATGAAGGCGAGAAGCAAAATTACAGCCAATTGAATATTCGAGGTGGGATCGGTTATGATCTGAGTCTGGGTTTTGGCAATGTATTCGGGGAGGCCATGCTTATCGTTCCGGCTACCACCTTCAATAGCCAGACCGGTGCTGATTTTGAGATTCCGGTCTACGCTTCATTAAACGCGGGTGTACGCATTCCCATAGGACGATAGGTTTTTTGTTTAGTGTTTGACACCCTGCAGGTTATTTTGACCAGCAGGGTGTTTTTGTTTAGACCTTTTCATCGGCCGCCCGGAAGATGTTCATCTGCTCCATCAACATGGTCGCATTCATGTTCTGGCAAACGCCTTCTTTGTAGGTGTAGTCAAAGATCATTCTTCCGTTTTCCGTCCTGATCTCGAAGGCGATGTTTTGTATATGTCCTGGATGTTCAGATGCCAATCCGGTCAGTTCCACATCGTGGGTGGCGATCATGCCCACCCCATTCAGGTTGATGATGTTCTCGATCAAACGTCTGGAGCCGGTATGCTGATCATGTGAATTGGTGCCTTTTAAGATCTCGTCCAGTAAGATGTAGGACTTCTCTCCGGACCGCAACCGATCCACAATGAACTTCAATCGTTTCAACTCTGCAAAAAAGAAGGAGGTGTGTTGTTGAACAGAATCATTGGTACGCATGCTGGTGTAAAGCTTCACCGGGGTGAATTCAAAGTCCTTTGCACAGACCGCAGTGCCTGCCATGGCCAGGACCAGGTTCACACCGATCATCCTGAGAAAGGTGCTCTTTCCCGCCATGTTTGCTCCCGTGATCAGGAACAGATGGGGAGGACCATGCTGCTCAACGTCATTGGTTACCAACTCGTCTTCGCGGATCAACGGGTGTCCGCCACCCTTGATTTGAAGCCTGAAGTCGTTGGAGTCGGATATACGGGGAATGATGTAATCCGGATGGTTGTACATAAAATTGGCCAGACTGCAAGTGGCATCAAAATGGGCAATGGCTTCCAGCCATTTTGGGAAAACTGTATTGAACTCATCCGCCCACTTTTCGATCCGGTACATTTGATTGATGTCCCATAAAAGAAAGCCATTCAGGACTATGCCCACGATGATGTTCAGCCGGTTGTCCAGGGCATTCAGGAATTTGATCAGTAGTCTGAATGATTCCGACGGCTTTTGGCTTTCCTGAAAGGTCTGCGCTTTGGCAGTCATCAGGTGATCAGATGTGAAGTCTTCCTTTTCTATAACTTCCATCAGGCGGTGATACTTGTTCAATGCACCTGCATGTTTCGAGATTTGTGTCTGCCGCCGGTTCACATACTTTACTGTACGACCGGTGATGATCAGTTGAAGGGTGAATAAAAGGGTCGTCAACTTTAATGGGGTGACTTCTACAAAATAAAGTCCAAGTGAAAGTAGTGTGATGGCCGGTAGTGCAGTTCTCAGAAAAGCATAGACCTTATTTTTATAGTACTTGGGTGCTGCCTGGAGCCAGTCTTCGATTTGCTTTTTGTCGTCATGTGATTCCGGCGACAGTTGTCCGGTGGCCTGAAACTGCTGCCGCCAATCTGCCTTGTCCCGCAACTCGATGGCGGCCTGTTGTTTTTGTCCGATGGTAGATTTGTCGGTTCCGGGATTGGTGAGCTGATGGGCAAGCAATTCTTTTCCGTGGAGTGTGCAGGTGCGGTTCAGGAGTTGAAAAACGGAGGCATGACCGAACAGGTCCAGGTCATACGAATAGGGGTGGCCGGGGTTGATGAATTCCAGGCCCGGATCGAATGATGAGATGTCACCGTCGAGGGCTTTGATTTCGTTCTCATTTATTTTCAGTAGTTCATTGTTATAGCGTAATGCCTCTTTCAGCTTGTTGCTTTTTTTTACCAGAAGGAGAAAAACGTAAATGGTCAACACGAGTCCTCCCCATAGCAGGGGATGACTTTCTTTGAAAAGGAAGTAGATAATACTGATGACCAGACCCGCACACAACATGCGCCATACCGACACTCTGTCGCGGGCCTTCTTGAGCCGTGCAATGGTACCGGTTAATCCGGATATGTTCTTTTCATAGTATGCTTTGGGTTGCATCCGAACAGTAAGTTGATCGGTAAAGTTCCGATTAATTCGGAACTAACCCATTGACTGTTTTAAATAATTAAAGGATGTTGGCCGTGTGAACAGCCAGTATGTTGTTTTATAGATCCCTCACTTCGTTTCGGGATGACAGCGTTCATAAGGTTAAAGGAAAGATGAAAGTGCGTGACTGACATTTTCATATTTGTTCCTAATAGGTACAACAAATTTGTCATCCCGAGGTGTTGGGCGAAGGTTCCCGGATCATTGCGATACCGGGACAGGTGCACCTTCGTCCTGTTATCTTCAAAGCGTTCCGCTTTGGTATTTTCTACTGAGAACGATTCCTCAGCACCCTTAACTGAGTGAAGAAAGTAGCTTAAAGCTACGGGATAGACAGACGAAGGTGCAACCTTCGCCTAACCACCGGAATTCACCATACTTAGTAATGACAGCATTCAGGCGCTCTTGTCATTATTATCATTATGCATAGCAGCCGTATCATCCCGACGTACAACAAGGGATATTTAAACCCAAATTATGCAGTAGCAATGAAAGAAATTGCATAACGCATAAGAAAATCAATCCTTTTGAACTTTGCTTCGCGAAAGCAAAAAGTGATTTTCTAACGCGGGGTTAAACCCAACTAATGAAGATAGTTCGGCTCATCCTTCACCTCCTACTGCATAATTTGGGTTAAACCTGAAAACAAATCTACAACCGACAGTACATTTTAGAAAGGGGGCAACGCGCTAATTAAACATATCTCATTATCTAACTTCCAAACAAATCCAGCTGATCAAAATCCTTGTTTCGGAAAGCGGAAGTACTCAACGGTTTCATGCTTCGTCCTGCCAGGTGTTTCCGTCTTGCCACTTTAAAGAGATTTGAGATGGCCATTGCCTCCGGTCCCTCGCCCCGCATCCTGCGTCCCCATTCACTGTCATTCAATTTTCCGGCATGACAGGCGCGCACCTGGTTCAGTACTTTTTCCGCACGGTCGGGAAATGTTTTTCGGACCCAGTCTTCAAACAGGTCTTTGATGGAGCCATTCAATCGTACCATGACGTAAGCGGCGGATTGCGCACCTTGATCGGCGGCAGCTTTGACAAGGTGAGGAATCTCGTGGCTGTTCAGTCCGGGAATGACGGGTGCCACCATCACATTCACGGGGATTTGATTAGAAGAGATTGCTGCAATGGTTTCCAGTCGGCGCCTGGATGATGCGGTGCGGGGTTCCAGTTTCCTGCGCAGGTCTTCATTCAGGGTGGTGAGGCTGATGTTGACATGCACCAGGTCATATTTATTGAGTTCGGTGAGGAGGTCCAGATCGCGCAGGATGAGCGCATTTTTGGTGATGATGCTTACGGGGTGGCGAAATTTCAGCAACACCTCGAGCATCGCACGTGTGATCTTCATCTTCCTTTCCACCGGCTGGTAGCAGTCGGTATTGCCTGACAACATGATGGGGATAGGCTTCCATGACCTGCCACTTAGTTGCTTTTCCAGGAGTTGCGGTGCATTGGGTTTCACGATGATCTTCCGTTCGAAGTCGAGGCCGGCGCTGTAGCCCCAGTATTGGTGGCTGTTGCGTGCGTAACAGTAAATGCACCCGTGCTCACATCCCTGGTAAGGATTCATGGAATAGGCGTGGCCGATGTCCGGACTGTCCACCTTGTTGACAATCTTTTTCGGGTTTTCCGTGAGGTATTCCGTTTCGGGTTTACCGGTCTCCTCTTCGTCGATCCCTTCGATGTGTTCCTTTACAAATTGGCTGGACAGATAGGGGTTATGGGTGTTGAACTGGGCGCCGCGGCCTTTGATGTATTTGGGATCGGACATGGTCAAATGTACCGAAAGGGGAAGTGTGAAAGGGAGAGAAATTGGCGCAGGGGAACCCTGATTTATTTTGTGGGATTTTCATCCTGTATTGCCTTGCCCTTATCCTTCCACGTACCTTTTGAAATTATTGAGGATGGCTTGCCAGCCGTCTTTCTGCATCTCCACCGGGTTTTGGTTTTCTGCATCAAAGGTGGTGGTCACTTTTGTTTTACCATCCACATTTTCAAAGTCGGTGATGGCCTGTCTGCCATCCGCCATGACGTAGGAGATTCTTTTCCGGTCGATGATCTCATCATAGGTGGCTT
>JAGQZQ010000102.1 GCA_020435415.1 Flavobacteriales bacterium | reverse complement strand
CACTTTCTGGAGCATATTTTCGAAAAAACCGAACGGCTGGAACCACCTTTTCAATTTTCTACTGCATAATCTGGGATGATGATATGGCTAAATTTCCAAAAGAACTTAAAGACAAAATAGACAGGGCAAAATTCATACTGATGGATAACTATAAACTAATAGAAAAACTATGGCCTGTGCACAAGCTTAGTTTGGAATAGAAAATCGTGCATTTATGGATACCGAAAAAATCATTAATTCCATAGGGTTTAACTGGAATTGTCTCCTTTTAACGAGGGCTGTTTTTAGCAATAAGGACTTTGGTGTAAGTATGTCCTATGATTCCCCTGGTTTTTACACTCAAAGGATTATTGATGTTTCCGTTAATTGGAGAAAACTTGGAAAGTTTAAAGATGTTTATAATCCGAAATTATTGAACTATTGGCATAATGCAAATTTCATCATAAGAATATACGGAGTCTTAGATGAGTACAAACTCCTGGAAAAGAATAATAGGAAGAAATCAAAGGCACTGCAACTAATCCACATTTTAAGAAATAAAGTTGGCGCACATCAAAATGGTCTTCAAAGACCAAAGAAAAAATATTTAAGGAAAGTCAATGAACTATTTAAAGAATTGAGAATTAGAGAAATGGAGATTGATAAAATATCCAACTTTGACCTTGCTATAGACAGTGTACTACTAAAACTAAAGAATGCATTGGTTGAAGATATTCGAACCTTCTAAAATCATTCTTCAATTTTTTATCCCCACTTCCCTTTTCCCCTCCCCCGAGTTACAGTGTGCAACGAATCCGTTCATTCGTTCACCAAACACAAAGCCATGGAACACGAGTCCCATTCCGGTCGGATGGTTCCGGCCTTCGATATACGGGGAAAATCCCAGGATAATTCCTATATTTGTATCATGATTGTGAGATTATAGCTCACATTTAGTATATGAATAAGGGTATCTCATACAGATCATCGGAGCTTCTGGATGGACTTATAAGCCGGCAAAAGGAATTCTTTACCCTAAAAGAAGCATCAGAAATTCTTTCCGGCAGGGATAACTCAACGGTACGAAAACTTCTCAGCGATATGACCAAGAGAGGCGTAATCATGCGTATCAAAGAAGGCCTGTATCACCGCGTGCCGTACGAGCAACACCCTGATCAATATTTTCCCAACTGGCATTTGACTGCGGAAGCCATGATGCAGCCTAAAGAATATTATATCGGGTTCTACAGTGCCCTGAATATTCACGGATTGATCACACAGCCATCCATGGTAGAACAAGTGGTTACGCATGAGCAAGTGAAGCCCAAAGTGCAACAAATAAGGAATGTCCGGTTTGAATTCATCACCTTAAGCGAAAAGCGTTTCTTTGGCTACAAAAAACAATGGATTGACGACTTCCATAAAGTAAACTGCAGCGACCTTGAAAAAACATTTCTGGATTGCCTGTATAAACCGGATTACGCCGGGGGTATTACGGAAATAACCAAAGCACTATACAAATCAAGGGAGAAATTACAACCGGTAAAATTTCAGGATTACCTTGAAAAGTTCAATACCCAGGTCGTATATAAGCGACTTGGTTTTATTATAGACGCACTTGGGCTTTTTCCGGAATTGCAAAAGTTTGTGGCAGGAAAGATATCGTCATCCTATGCTCCCTTGGATCCTTCACTTGACAAGTATGGGAATTATAACTCAAGATGGGGCATTATAGATAATATCGACTTTAAAACGGTTCTGGGCTCGATAAAAACATAAGCCAGTGATACAACCGGGAGAAATACAATCCATAGCCGGAAGGGAAGGTGTCCGGGACACACAAATTGAAAAGGACTACGTTGTTTCCTGGGTGACCTATGGTGTTTCAAACAATCCGTTCCTGAAGAAGAACCTGGTATTCAAAGGTGGCACAGTATTGAAAAAAGTATACTTCCCGGATTATCGTTTTTCGGAAGACCTTGATTTCACTTTCACACCTTCCGGCCGCAGCGATAGCGAAGGCGGGGGAAAAGACTTTGACATTGAAGGCATAAAAGCTGCTTTCAACAAATTAATCGAATGGGTGTATGAGGAATCCCGGATTTCCCTCTCTGTTCAGAACGAAACACAACATGATACCGGAAATTACAATTTCTACCTTTCCTATACCGGGCCATTGGGTGGAACCGGAGCCAATAAAGACATCAAAGTTGATATCAGTCAGGACGAACTGATATACAACACACCGGAAGAAAAGCAGATCATCAACACCTATTCAGACCTTGAAGAAAAATACAGCATACTCTGCTACCCACTCGGGGAGGTGATTGCAGAAAAGATGCGTTCTGTTATGCAACGAACAGCTCCCAGAGACATCTACGACCTCTGGTATTTATTTGAAGTAGAAGGGCAGAATATTGAAGATCACATTTTCGCCTTTCAGGACAAGGCAAAGCACAAGGGTTATGATCCCGGCGAATTGATCAGAGTCATGGAGCAAAAAGAAAAGACTTTTGCAAAGCACTGGAACGATCATCTTGCAAATCAAATGACCGAAATACCGGATTTTGATGATGTGTGGCGGGAACTAGGAAAACATTGGAGAAAGTTCCAGAAATTCATTGAATAACCATATCAGAAGTATCCCTGAGTGAGTGCCGTTTTTGAGTGCTGCTTTCGTCTAATTTCATCCACTTTCGTCCCCAAACATCCCCAATCCCCAAACTTTTTTCATACATTTCCACCGTGGTAGTAGAGTGTGCTCTTCGGAGCGATTTCTAAAATGTTTTTCTGGAATGCCAATGAACCATTGAAAGGGGACTTTCAATCGTTCGGTGGAGTTGTTATCATCCGTTTACAGACGGGTGCTGAACGCTTTGTTATTGGCATGGATATGTAAGCGTCAGGCGGATTGGCATGCAGTCGACCGTCCTGTATGTTATAACTAATAACGTGTGCATCATGATACGCCAAGCAAAAACCCTGTTCCTGCTGTTGGTGGTCTCCCCAAGCTCGCGCGGATTTGCAATCCGTGCCTTCTTGTTACGCACTTATTCTCGATAACCCACTCCCCCTCAATGCACCACCAACCTCCCCGTCGAGGTCACTTCCTGTTCAACGATGACCGGTGGGGAACCGTATAAATGAATGTCACCGATGCCGCCGATCTTGTATTCGAGTTTATTTACAACGGTGATCTCACAGTTGCTTCTGGAGTTGTTTTCCACATGGGCAGTGGTGGCGGTGAGGTCCCGGGCATCTACGGACACATAATGGTCATTCCACAAGCGCAGCTGTTCCACCTTTCCGTGCAGACGGATCTTTCCGCCGCTGGGTGAATTCATCCAGTAATAGAAAATGCCGCAGTCGAGCTCCAGGTCGGCTTCGCTGGTCTTGCTTTCGAGAACCAGTCCGAACTCCACGGAGGTAACAGCATTCGTGGTCTCGATGTGGCAGGTTTCTTTCGGGTTCACCTCCTTTAATGGTTTGGAATGGATGTATAGCTTGACATTGTTTTTTGTTGGCGTGAGCCACTTCCATTTTCTTGTGCTGCCAATGATGAGCACGCTGTCTTCCACCGTGTAGGTGATGTCATCCATGAGTTTTTTATCGGCTACAGTGGTGAGAGAGTACACGGTGTCTTCGGTCAGGTATACGTTAAAGGTGGCATCCAACCGGACTTTGTTGAAGGCCGGCAGCGCACTGAACCTTTCCTCCGTGTTGTTCTTTTTACCACAGGCAGACAACAGCAGCAACGCACACAATATGACAAAAACGTTTTTCACTTTACAGTTTGATGCCAAAGCCCAACTCCGGATAGTCCAGGATATAGGCATGGGATTTCATCGCCAGTCTTATGTTAAAGCGGTCGTTCCACTGGTACCGTATGATGCCGCGGTTGTACATCACATTGTTGTCTACATGCTCCGTAAGTCCCAGGTAAATACCCTCCTGGATCGTTACGCTGAAATGGTTATACAGCAGAGTTTGCGAGATGTGTATCCCACTTTGGAAGGGATATGAATTCTTGTAGGTGAGGTCGAACTTGAGCATTTGCAGTTTGGTGGAGGAATCAAAGAACAGGTCGGCACCGGCCCCCAGGTGGAAGGCGCGCCAGAAGGTCCGGTGGCATTCCAGGGACAGAGAACCGGTCCAGAAATAATCCTTGTTCCCTGCGTGTGTCTGTTTGCCACCGATGCTGGTTACCAGGTAGGCGATGTTTTTCCGTTCATGCTTTTCCGGTTCGTGAAACTGGCGTTCGGTGGAAGCACCCAGCCGGTAACTCAGGCCTGTGAAACCGGTGACGTAGTTGATGCCCAGGTTGGGCTTGACGGTGTTGGCATTGGAGAAGTGATCGAAAGACAGACCGGTGTTCAGGTTCAGGCGGTCGGTCAGTTTATAGTCGAGGCCGAAGCGCATGTTGAAATGAATGTTCAGATGCGAACCGGTGGCCACATTCAGGTAGTTGTCGTTGACGTGATACTTTTTGTTGACATAGCCCAGCCCAATCCCGATACGTTGATACAGCCGCAAACGATTCCAGGTGGCGATATTGACCCGGAAGAAATAGGTGAGCGCTAGTTCATGACCGAAGACCTTGTTGTTCCCCAGGGTAGAAAAAAACAGCGACACGCCATATTCCGGGTAGTGGTATAGTTGCTCCCAGGGTGTTTTTCCGGTGGTCTCCCTGAGCAGACAAAGATCAACCGAGTGCACATAATCTTCCGCCACATAGTTGAAAAAGGAATATTCAGGGAGGACGTATCCCACATGCGAGGTAGCCATGAGGCTGGTGTTGTCTGTCCATGAGGATTGGCAGAAGCCTGACATAAAAGAAAGGCAGAATACAACGACTGTGATAAATCGATTTCTCATCTGGCAGGACCTTGGTAATGGCATCCATCCGGCTAGAAGCCTTATAACCGTGGGTATGCAATCCGGGCCCAAGATAATGCCGTTTTCTCACACCTCCCAAAAACCGGTCGCTTTCACAGTTGATTGCGCGGACCAACTATAAATCTCTTCGTATGAAGTTCATCAGTTCTATGATAAAGATGCTCAACGAACTTTGCTCCCGTAATTGAATAATGTCCTCAGGTACTTCCCTCACTGCCCTTCATACTTAACTCTTAATTCTTCATTCTTAACTCCCAAAACCTCATACCTGACAACCACGCCATGGTCTTCGATCACGTCATAATGATAATGGTCGGCGAGGTAGTTTTTGGTTTCGTTCTCCCCCAGGATGATCTGATCTCCCACCTGTAACATAGCAGGGTCTGCGATCTTTACATTTGAACCTTGCTGCTTTAAGATTTTCAAATAAAAATCATGATGGGCATTGTACCCGGGAAAGTAGATGTTGCAGTCCTTCAGTGGCAGGTTCCTCCTGGCAGCCTGCTGAAGGTAAAAACCGATTTCATAAAAATCCTTTTCCCATGGGTATACCTTTGGCATGTAGGTTTGGTCCCATATTTTTCGATAAGGATTGATGCAGATTAGAAACAGTAAAGCCAGGGGAAGCAGATTGATCCGAAGGGAGGCATTCAGCCAGGTATTACAACGTACCCATTCAATGGGAAAATGCAAAGCCTGCGCCACGGCAATGGAGAGGAACGGGTAAATAGGCACATCATACCATTCCAGCTTGGTTTGACTGATAGAAATGACCAGGAAGTAGGTTAATGCCATACACATTGAAAATTGTGACAGACTCCTCTGAGTACGGTTCTTACTGGCAAAACCTATCGCCCACCCAAATGGGATCAGCCAGTACCAAAAGGGCATCTGGAATTGAACGAGGTTGTTGAGATAGAACCAGAAATCCTCAGCATGTCCTTCATTCACTTTGAGGTACCGGCCACCAAGTTCATTTTCGTAAACAGCATTCAGGAAGCCGGGGTTGTATGCTTCGCGCAGAAGGTAATAACCTGATGCCAGTATTAGGAAAGACAACAGGCCGAGGTAGAAGTGTTTGTTCTTCAGCAAAGGGATTAGCTGTTTACGTATAAAAGCATAAGCGACAATGCCAGGAATAAACATCAGGCCGGCAATGCCTTTGCAAAGGATTGCAAGGGCCACTGTACAGAAAAACGCATATAGCGTTTTCGGAATGGGATTCTCACAATAAATGAAGAATAACACACATCCCAGGGTGGTGAATAAAGCAAGCATCGCGTCGTAGTCACCTGTTCTGGTTGAATGAAAATTGAGGTAACCGTGTGTTGTGATGAGCACCATGATGCATATAAATCCAAACCAGAAACTTTTCAGGTATCTCAGGGAAAGGAGCAAGAGAACAATGCATGTTAAAAAACCTGAAATTGCGGATGGTAGTCTGACTGCCAGTTCACCCACCCCGATAACGTGCATGCAGATAACCTGTGCCCAGATCATGAGCGGGGGTTTGGTATTCCACATATCAGGGGCACCGTTGAAATGGGTCACGATCCAATCGCCATCCTCGTACATTTCAAAGGCATTGATGGCAAGTCGGCTCTCATCCCAAAGCCGGATGGGGAGCCTGTCAAGGTGGCCGAATAACGGCATGTACATCAGAAGTATAAGAAAAAAATACTTTGAAAAATTAAGTAATCGGTGCTTCATTCATCGTTTGTGCGGACCTGATGGGTTAATTCATTCAATGCGTAATTCAAATAACCGTGCAATTGATCCTTTTATTATTTTTAGAATATGAGCGTTATTAGGTTGCAGTAACTATCCCCACATATTAATGTTCAATTCACGAAAACGTAAATACTTCCGCATGACATTTGTCATTTCCATTATGCAGACGTTTAACGAACTTTGCTACCCTGAAAGAACAATGGCCCCGGGGGTATTCTTCGATTCCCTTGGTTCTTAACTCTTCATTCTTAATTCATATTTCTTTGCCCGATCTCGACCAACTCATAAGCAAATACAATAGCGGTGCGATGGATGGACTGTGGCTCCGGTTTGCCCATTTTCTTGTCTGGGTCTTAGCCATCTTGCTTCTGGTGATGTTGCTTCGCAGGGGTATGAACAAAGTCCTTGCGGATAATGCCATCCGTTATCGTGTCAGGAAGATTGTCGGACTGGCAGGCTATGCACTCATCTTTCTGGTGGCCATCATCACCTTCACCGGGGAGATGAAATATTTTTCCCTGGCCATCGGGCTGATCAGCGCCGGACTGGCCTTTGCACTTCAGGAGGTGATCCTGAGTGTGGCGGGTTGGGTCACCATTTACGGCGCCGGTCTCTACAAGCCGGGTGATCGTATTGAGATTTACAATGTCAAAGGAGATGTGATCGACATCGGTATCACGAAGACCACGTTGATGGAAATAGGGGAGTGGGTGAAGAGTGATAACTATAACGGCCGCATCGTTCAGATCAGCAATGCCTTTGTCTTCAAAGGTCCTGTGCGCAATTACACGTCCGACTTCCCCTTCCTGTGGGATGAGATCACCCTGCCGATTCGTTACGGTTCAGACCTGAAATTAACGCAACAGATCATCGCCGATGCGGCACAGGCATCCCTCATGGACTATGCGGAATTTGCCAAAGAGCACTGGAAAAAAATGGTGAAGAAATACCTCATTGAAGATGCGAATGTCGAACCGTCCATCTCCATGAAGCTGACGGACAACTGGATCGAGTTCACCCTGCGGTTTGTGGTGGACAGCAAGAAAAGGCGCATGACGAAGAACACCCTCCACAAAGACATTCTTGAAGCCATCGAAAAGACAGAGGGCAAGGTTTCTCTTGCGTCCGCTACCTATGAGGTGGTGGGCTTGCCGGAAGTTAGGGTGAATCTGGCTGGTAAAGGATAACCTCTTCTTTTTGTTTTTCCGCTGTGCTGTTCAGGATAAAGTCGCATTCATCCATCATATGCCGGAGCAATTCAAGCTGCGAGGGAAACATACTCGACTTCCTTTAAAATACGGGGACCAATGTATTTGCTAAGCGACTGAGGTGTAACAATTTCAACTTTCCTGCCCAGCAATTGTTCCAGGAAGAAGGCAAGGTCTATGAAGGTGTCGAAGTTCTTGTGTTCAGGGTAGAACTCTACCAGAAAGTCAATGTCGCTTCCCGCATGAGCCTGGTTGCGGACAAAAGAGCCGAAGATACCCAGATGCTTTACGCCATATGAAAGAATCCGGTCGCGCGCAGACAGAATCCTTACAAGAAGTTCTTCTTTGTTATGGACAGCAGAGTTCATAAACGAAAGATACGATTTTCGGGTTGAATAATTTCAAAACAGGCAATCCCCCTCACACATCCTTCATCGACAACCCGATCCGTTTCCGCTCGGCATCCACTTCCAGTACTTTTACCTGAACCTGTTGGTGCAGGTGTACATGATCCGCAGGGTTGCTTACGAATTCATTGGCCAGATTGGAGATGTGCACCAGGCCGTCCTGCTTCACGCCCACATCCACAAACACCCCGAAGTTGGTGATGTTGGTGATGATGCCCGGCAATACCATGCCAGGCTCGAGGTCCGTGACTTTATGGATGCCTTTCGCAAAAGCAAATGCCTTCGCCTTCTTCCTGGGATCCAGGCCCGGTTTGCGAAGTTCCGCCAGGATATCGGTGATGGTCTCTTCACCGGTTTCGGAGGAGATGAAATTCCTTATGTCAATTTGTGCGATCCGTTCCTCATTGCGCAGCAGGTCCTGTACATCGCATTGCAATGCTTTGGCCATTTTCTTCACGACCGGATAAGATTCGGGGTGAACGGCGGAGTTGTCCAGCGGGTTCTTTCCATCACGGATGCGTAGGAAACCGGCACACTGTTCAAACGCTTTTTCACCCAGGCGGGGAACCTTTTTAAATTCCTCCCGGGAGGTGAATGCCCCATGCTTGGCACGGTAGTCTACCATGTTCTTCGCAAGCTGTGGGCCCAGGCCGGATACGTAAGTCAACAAATGTTTGCTCGCGGTGTTGATGTCCACCCCCACATTGTTTACGCAACTTTCCACCACCCGGTCGAGGGAAGATTGTAATAGTTTTTGATCCACATCGTGCTGGTACTGGCCCACACCGATGGACTTCGGGTCGATCTTTACCAGCTCTGCCAGCGGATCCATGAGGCGGCGCCCGATGGATACCGCACCCCTGACGGTGACATCATATTGCGGGAACTCTTCGCGTGCCACAGGAGATGCTGAATACACAGAAGCTCCGGCCTCGCTCACCACATAAACTTCCAGGTCCCTGTCAAACCGCATGCGGCCGATCAGCGCTTCGGTTTCCCTGCCAGCCGTACCATTCCCGATGGCGATCGCCTCCACGTGATAGGCTTCAATGAGGGAACTGATCTTTTTCATCGACTGGCTTTTCTGATCCTGCGGAGGATGGGGGTAAATGGTTTCGTTATGCATCACATCACCTTTCTCATCCAGACACACCAGTTTGCATCCCGTTCGGAAACCCGGGTCTATGGCCAGCACGCGCTTTTCTCCGAGGGGAGCGCCCAGCAACAATTGACGCAGGTTTTCTGCAAACACCTTGATGGCGTCCTCATCCGCCTGTTCTTTGGAAGTGGCGGCAAACTCATTTTCAATGGACGGGGCCAGGAGGCGCTTGTAGGATTCAAGCACGGCTTCTGTTACCCAACCGGTCACATCATTTTTTACAAAGATGCGGTTCAGCACGTCGATCGCTTCCTCTTCCGGTGGACGAATTGACACGCGCAGAAACCCTTCTTTCTCACCGCGACGCATGGCCAGCAGTCGATGGGACTTACAACGCTTCAGTTTTTCCTCGGTATGAAAGTAGTCTTTGAATTTCTCCGCTTCGTCTTCTTTTCCTTTGACAACTCTTGATGTGATGGTGGCACTGCGGTCAAACACCCGGCGGACGGCGTCACGGGCACTGCGGCTTTCACTTACCCATTCGGCCATGATGTCTTTGGCACCCTGGATGGCTTCTTCTTCCGAGGTCACCTCACCTTTGATAAAGGCATTTACTTTTGAACGTATGCCGCTATCTTTCTGGGCCATCACCATTTTTGCCAGGGGTTCCAGCCCTTTCTTGCGCGCTGTTTCGGCCTTTGTCTTGCGTTTTTGTTTGAAGGGCAGGTAGAGGTCTTCCAGGGCGTGGGCATCCAGCGTGCCTTCAATCTGTGCCCTGAGTTCCGGTGTCAATGCCCCTTGTTCTTCGATGGCACGAAGGATAGCTTCTTTTCTCTTAAGCAGATCCTGTATCTTCTGGTAGGCAACCATGATATCCGCGATGGCGACTTCATCCAGTCCGCCTGTAGCTTCTTTCCGGTAGCGGGAAATAAATGGCACGGTGGCACCTTCTTCAAGCAAAGAGATAGTGGCATGTACCCCGGACAGGGTGATGCCGGACTGGCTGGCGATCACCGCTGCGATGTCTTCGTTCATTTGCATGGGGTAAAGTTAACCAAGAACCTGATTCGGGAATCTATAGATTTCTCTGTAACGTGCTTGGTGGAAAATCTTGGAATGTTGTATTTTAGAAATAGGGAATGATGTGTTCAGACATCTCAATAAAGACTACAATCCTTCGTTGTGGTGGGTGTAACAAAACGCGTAACCATGAAAAAAGTACACTACCTGATTGCAGCCCTCGGTCTCTTGAGTTCCGGTGGCTATGCCCAATCTGAGCTGAAATTAAAAACCGGGCCGGAGGTCATGGGCCTGGGCTTTGAATACCTTGATAATGGCCGCATCAGTGTGGAGGTTGTCGGTTCTTTCTGGTGGAAAAATCAAAGCAATTACTTTATCAACGCGGATGTTGATACCCGGATGAGTAACCTTTATTTAACCGGGATGATCAAAAGGTATTCCGCAAAAAGATACCCTCATTCCGGATTCTTTTATGGCGCTTATCTGCGCTATTGGCGGGAGTTCCGGACGATCATGGATGAAGACAACTGGACGCCGGAGCAGAAATCAAATGCGGAAACCAATGCATCATGGAGATCGACGGAAACCAACAAGGTTTCGATTGGGGGTGTGGTAGGTCATAAGTTCCATGCCAGCGACAGGATTTATCTCGGGTACACCCTTGGGATCGGTGTCTCTCCCGGTGAATTTGCCTACAGGAGAAGAATTGTTGATTATAACCGCAATGTGGAAAAAACGGGATATAACCGTGACCTCATGTTTCGTGAATTATCATTGGCCAGTGCGCTATTCCAGGTTAGCGTAGGTTATCGGTTCGGAAGTTTGGAAGAATAG
>JAGQZQ010000101.1 GCA_020435415.1 Flavobacteriales bacterium | reverse complement strand
AAATGCCCCCAATCTTCGAAAGATGTCCAACAGAGCCTTTCAGATTGATTAATTCTCCTGATATTATGTGGCGGGAGAATGGGTGTCCATTATAAGTTCAGGATAAAAAATGTAAATTCACCTCATGCACCTATATAACATGAGAACATACCAATACCTTACTGCGATTTTCGTTGCACTGCATTTGTTTGCCTGCCAAAATAAATCGTCCGAAACCCAATCAACAGAAAAAGTGAATACTGATTCTGTTAGTGCTTTCAGGTCCATGCTTGAGCAATACAACGAAGACCGCTTGCGCCTCTTTCCCATAGATGCCACCTATGCCGGTGACAACCGCTACAATGATCAACTCCCGAATTATTCGTCGCTGGCATTTCAAAAAGAGATCAAAGGCTTCTATCAAAAATACCTCGGAGAACTTGACGGTTACGACCCGGCAACCATGGATGACAATGACAAGGTCAGCTATGACGTGTTGAAATGGGAGTGTGAAACAGGGTTGGCTGACATGACCTTTCCTTCCTATGAAATGCCTGTAAACCAGTTCAGCTCCATGCATCTGGTGATCGGTCAGCTTGCCGCCGGTGAAAGTGCCCAGCCATTTAAGACCGCAAAGGACTATGAGAACTGGCTATCCCGCCTTGATGCTTATGTCGTTTGGTGCGATACCACTATTCAGCGGATGAAGGAGGGCATGGCAAGTGGTAGGGTGTTGCCTCGGATCCTGGCAGAAAAGACGGTACCCCAGATGGCCGCCCTGGATCACGGACCGGTTGAAGATCATCTTTTTTATATGCCAGTCAAATTGTTTCCGGAAGGTATGGGTGAAGAAGATAAGGCCCGTCTGAAAGAAGCTTATACAAAAATGATAGGAGAGAAGATCATACCTGCGTACAAGCGTTTTCATGACTTCATCAAGAATAGCTATGTCCCTGCTTGCCGCGAATCATCCGGTATAGATGGCGTTCCGGGTGGACGCGCATACTACGATACCCAGATAAAAAAATACACCACCACCGATATGACTGCAGATGAGGTGTTCCAGTTGGGCATGGGTGAGGTGGATCGTTTGAAAGCGGAAATGGAGAAGGTAAAAGAAAGCGTTGGCTTTGACGGCGACCTGAAAGCATTCTTTGACCATGTGAGAAACAAGAAGGAGTTGATGCCTTTCACCCAACCTCAGCAGGTGATCGATCACTTCAATGAGATTCATTCCCGCATGAAGGTGAACCTAATGAAGCTGTTTAACAATACCCCCAAGGCAGGTTTTGAGGTAAGACGTACCGAAGCTTTTCGGGAAGCATCGGCCAGTGCGGAATATACTTCGGGCTCCAAAGATGGTAGCCGGCCCGGTATTTTTTACGTGCCAATCCCGGATGTGCACAAGTATAATATTTTTGCAGATGAAGACCTTTTTCTCCACGAAGCCATACCGGGACACCATTACCAGGTATCCCTCGCGCAGGAAAACAAGTCTCTTCCAACGTTTAGACAAACTTTATGGTACAGCTCATACGTAGAAGGTTGGGCGCTGTATTGTGAATCCCTCGGCAAAGAGCTGGGTTTGTATACAGATCCCTACCAGTACTTCGGCATGCTGAGTGCCGAAATGCATCGCGCCATCCGCCTCGTGGTGGATGTTGGCATGCACGTGAAAGGGTGGAGCAGGGAACAGGCCATCCAGTTTTCCATGGAAAATGAAGCGGAACCGGAAGCCAGTATCGTGGCAGAGATCGAACGCTATATGTCATGGCCAGGACAGGCACTGTCGTACAAAATAGGCCAACTGAAGATCCGTGAGTTGCGCGCCATGGCAGAGGAAAGACTGGGGGCTTCGTTTGATGTCCGGGCTTTTCATGACCATGTGCTGGAAAGTGGATCCGTGCCCTTGGCAGTGCTGGAAAAAAGAATTAAAAGTTGGGTTGAGGAAGAGTTGAGGGTGAAGAATTAAGAATGAATGTTGTGCAATTGAGATACCTGCAAGCAGTCGTAAATCCCGAAGGGATGATATTATTATAGAACGATGTTTCATTATGCCATTTAACCCCGATGGGGTGGCAGTGCAACATTGAATTCGTTGCTTTCCGGAGTTTTATGATCCTCAAGGTAATGTTTTCATAGGTATTCTGACATCCCACAAAGAACAAAATGCGCTTTGTGGGGTATCGGTCGAAATCTTCCGTTTAATACTTACTCCTTGCTGGCGCTCGTTACGGAAAGGGACTTGGCCATTTCAACGAGATTGATGAACTCAGCGCGATAACCTGACGCATCCTCGCCTTTGCTGCGACGTGCCATTTCCAGCACCTTGTCATAGCTTGCATTGCCCTTGAACTCCGAATTCCGTAGCAGCATTCCGAACGCAGCGACAGCTGCACTGAACTCAAATCTTTCGCTGGGTTCAGTGCTATAACTTTCCCAGGTGACCCGGTGGGTAATGGATTTGCTTTTAATCCCCTTGGGTTCTTTGTAACGCATCTTGATGGTCAGGAGTTCATCTGGGTAATGGTTATTTGTTTGCGTTACCTGATATCTCAGGCTGTCGACGTCCGGTTGTTCAATGGTGACACTGCTTCCTGTTGGAATGATTTCGTACAATGCGGTTACATGATGTCCGGCCCCAAGATCCCCGGCATCCTTTTTGTCGTTCTTGAAGTCCTCATCTTTCAATACCCGGTTTTCATAACCAATGAGTCTGTATCCTTTGACCTGATCAGGGTTGAACTCGATCTGGATCTTTACGTCTTTTGCAATGCAAGCATATTGGCGTTCAGGTCATTCACAAAGACCTTACGGGCTTCGTTGAAACTATCGATATAGAAGTAATTGCCGTTGCCTGCATTGCTGAGTACCTCCATGGTGCCGTCCTTGTAGTTCCCCATACCAAATCCCAGTACGGTGAGAAAGATATCCTCATCACGCATGCCTTCAATCAGGCTGATCAACTCCTCCTGGGAAGAAGGTCCGACATTAAAATCACCATCCGTGGCCAGGATCACCCGGTTGTTGCCATTTTTTATGAAGGCGGATTTTGCGACGTTATAGGCCAGTTGAATACCGTCGCCGCCGGCTGTTGAACCTCCGGCGGACAGGTTGGCAAGGGCATCCAGAATGACGTTCTTATGTTTAACGGTGGTAGAGGGAAGTACCACCCCTGAAGATCCTGCATAAACGACAATGGCCACGCGGTCATCAGGATTCAGCTGGTTGACCATCAGTTCAAAAGACCGGATGACCAGTGGAAGTTTGTCGGGATTATCCATTGACCCGGAAACATCCAACAGAAACACCAGGTTGTTCTTGACGTCATTATTAACGGGGACTTTCCCCTGGATTCCGATGTGAAGAAGTTTGTTTTCTGCATTCCAAGGGCAATCGGCATACTCAGTTGTTATACTCAAAGGAACATCCGGGTCCGGTTGCGGATAGTTGTAAGAAAAGTAGTTGATCATCTCTTCGCTGCGGACGGCATCTGCGTCAGGCATCCGTCCCTGATTGATCATGCGCCGGATATTGGTATAAGAGGCATTATCCACATCAATTGAAAGCGTAGAGAGGGGGGCAGCCTTCACCGATCTGAACTGATTGTCGTGAAAAGAGTTGTACTCTTCATTCCTAAAGAAATCATTGTGGTGATTTTTGTTGGATGTGCGGGATCGTCCTTTATATACGCCTGCAGCCGGAGCGCTGTAGCCAAAACTTTTTTTTACGGATGTTCGTGTTGGTGCCACAATGAAACATTCCTGCAGGGACACCGCGCCTTCGTCTATTGTAATGTCAACAACAGCAACGGGAGAAAGGGAGTCAAGGGTAATTACTTCTGAATGAAATGCGATCGTCCCAATATACATGGCCTTGACCGTATAAGTGTCAGGTGTGTTTAGCCGGATGCTGTATTTCCCGTTGATGTCAGATACGCCACCGGTTACAAGAGTTGAGTCTTTATATACCTGAACGTTGACAAAAACCATTGCTTCTCCGGAAGTCTTTTCGGTAATCTTTCCTTTGATTTCAAAAGTTTGAGCCTGGGTTGCAAATGCAAAGAGGAGGAGGCAGCTTGTGAGTAGTGTTTTCATGGCGTAGCGATTTAGGTATGCTACAACTTACGCAACGCCAGGGGCAATCAGAAGCGGAATTTACCAAGCGGTTGGTTCGGGATTCTTAGCGGTATTCAGGATCAGTTTGTGTGGTGAATGCTATCCCAAACTATGCAATAGAGAATTCTCTATTGCATAGCGATTAAGAAAATCAACCTTTTCGGTCCGTACTTCGTGCATCCGAAAAGTGATTTTCTAAATCGGGATAACCCCAACTAAATACAGGTAGTTCGGCTCGTTCCTCACCTCCTACTGCATAAGTTGGGGTTATTCTTTGTGATCCGCGTCTATGGATATGATCATCAGCTCTGTCCGGCGGTTCCTTTGATGTTCCTCTTCAGTCTTCGCATTAGACACCAGTGGGCGACTTTCTTCATAACCCCTGGAAGTGAGCCTGGTTGGTGCAATGCCTTTTTCAACGAGGTAGTTCACCACCGCCTTTGATCTTATTGCCGTGAGTCTCCTGCTGTATTTGTCTGAACCACGTTCATCACGGTGATTTCCCACTTCAATGGTCAGATTGGGGTGTTGCTGCATGAATTGCACAATGCTATCGAGATAGGGGTAGGCTTCTGACCGGAAGGTTGCTGCGTTGTAATCAAAAAGAATCTGATATGTCACCAACCTTGCTCCAACAGCGAATGAGGTGTCCTTTAAGGTAAAAGTGTCCTGAGCGATGCATCCCAGGGTGAGGGAACCGACCATCAGCAAGGCAACGCACTTTTTCATTTTCGGGGGTAAGTCTTTTAGCCCTTCTTCTCCTGGTCGTCCTGGTTCTTTTTTGCCTGCAGTCAGGCGCCGATGGCAACACCGATACCCGCGCCCATTGCGACGCCCATGGCTATATTGTTAAGGGCCACGCCCAGTGCGGTGCCTACACCTGCACCTACAGCGATCCACATGCCCATGGTATTGTTTTTCATGATGAATGATCATTAGGTTGGTTACAATTTTACAACATCAAAGCCTGTGATCCAAGAATGACAATGCCCGGATTATGTCACTGGCGTTATTCCGCATCTCTTCCTATCTTTAACCTTCCTCATTGTTAAACCATCAAAACACAAACCAATGGCAACTATACGTCTGGGCGATACAGCCCCTGATTTTACAGCCCAATCCACCGAAGGGAATATCAATTTTCATGAATGGATCGGTGATAACTGGGCGATCCTGTTCTCCCATCCCGCCGATTACACGCCCGTTTGTACCACCGAGTTGGGTACGGTGGCCAAGTACAAGCAGGAGTTTGATAAGCGAAATGTAAAAGTGGTGGCGTTAAGTGTGGACGGACTTGATTCCCACCAGGGTTGGGTAAATGATATCAATGAAACCCAGCAAACGGTGGTGAACTTTCCCATCATTGCAGATGAAGACCGCAAGGTGTCCGAGCTTTACGACATGATCCACCCAAACGCCAATGACAAGCTCACCGTGCGTTCGGTGTATGTGATTGGTCCGGACAAAAAGGTGAAGCTGATGATCACATATCCGGCTTCCACCGGGCGCAACTTTGATGAGTTGCTACGCGTGATTGATTCACTTCAGCTCACCGCCTACCACAAAGTGGCCACGCCGGCCAACTGGAAGAATGGAGATGATTGCGTGGTGGTTCCTGCCGTGGCAACCGCAGATATCCCATCCCTGTTTCCAAAAGGATTCACAGAAGTAAAACCTTATCTGCGCATCACACCGCAACCGAACTTAAACTAATCAATGGTTGAAATAAAAAAGCCCTGTAGTATTACACTACAGGGCTTTTTTTATACTGGTTAAATTCGCTTACGGGTCATTAAAACTCAAATTTATAGGATAGCACAGGCAGCAATCCGAGTTGTTTGCTTTCCCGGATGGACTGTGTCCTGTCGTCATAGTAGTAACTCCAAAGGTTCTCGTGGTTGGTCACATTCTGGATGTCGAGTTTCCAGGTCCCGGTGGTCTTCGGCCGGTTTCTGCGGAAGGTGAACTGGAAGTCGAACCGGTAGTAGTCCGGTGCGCGTTCAGCAAATACCCTGCTCTCGTCGCGCACGGTATAGCCAGCAGCAATGGATTCTTCCAGGAGAATGGGCGTCTGTCTGCGACCTCCTGCCCAGACCACCTTTCCGCTTATGCCGATCGCATTATTCTTTCCGTTCTTGCCCACGTTCCATTCCTTTCCTCCAAGCCAGTTCGTGGCAAAATTACTGTTGAACATGGTGTTGCGTTCTATCTTGTCTGTGGCGGTGTATTTAGACTGGTACAGGGAGGCGGTGGCCAGGAAGTAGAACTGGTTGGCATAATAGCGTTCCAGGGTGATCTCTACGCCGTAGTTCTTTCCGGTTCCTGAGTTGATCAGGGAATCCGTGGTGTATCCTCCGGTGGAATTAAGCGAGGAGACATAACTGTCAGGACGATTCAACACAGGTACATTGAAAAGATCCTGGTAGTATAGCTCAGTTTTCAGATTCAGGTTCTCGGTGAGACGATTCTCATAGCCTACCACATAGTGACGTGCTTTGGCGAATCCAAGATTCTTATTGGGTTGTGCGATAACACCTCCGGTGAGTTCGGTTTGGGCAAGGTAGATGCTTGGATCTTCAACCCTGCTATGTACGCCAAAGCCTGCGTTAAATGACTGCCTGGGGTGGAATTGCCATTTCATGCCGAGCCGGGGTTCAAGGGACTGCTGATCATTCATCATCAAACGGGTATAATGTATACCGCTGTTTAGTGTGAGTTTGGTGTTCATTCGAAAATTCCAGCTGGCATATCCTTGTGCAAGGTAGGTATGCCCATCGGTTTTCTGAGAGGTTACGTAGCGATCATCTTCTTTGTCGTAGATGGTGCTGAGGAGGTCATAACCCAAACGGCTGCCGATGACCCCAACGCGGAAGGTATGTCTGGCGTTGGCCTTGTGGTTCCAGAGCACCGTGCCACGCAGGTTCTTATTGGTAAAATCTTCGTCGTGGGTGATATGTTGCAGATTGCCGTTGCTATCCAGGACCTCTTCAAAATAACGCATGGATGAACCGGATGCGGTCACCACCGTTTTTAAATACCCCTTGTCGTTTAGCCAGTATTTATGCGTGATACCTGCGATGCCTGTTTTGTTGTTCACATCATTCTTAAAGGTGAGTAGCTCGTCGTCGCTGGTCCACTCTTCCTCAATGGTATTGATACCGCCCAGGCCGAAGAGGGAGAAAGTTCCGGATTTCTCCGTGGGCAGAACGACGTTATATGACATATCCTGGAATACGGGAACGGCATCACCGACAATGTCCAGTCCCAGTTTATTAAGAATGCCGAGGGTGGAGTAGCGGTAGTTGATCAGGTAAGATCCTCCGTAGGCGCTGTCGAACGGCCCTTCAAATGCCACGTCGGTGCCGAGTAATCCGGCCTGAATGGCATACTCCCTTTTTTCATTGTTCCCTTTACGCATACGCATGTCAAATACGCCGGACAAGGCATTGCCGTATTCAGACGGGAAGGCTCCGGTATAGAAATCTGAATTACTCATCATGTGGCTGCTTAGCATAGATATCCCTCCTCCTGATGATCCCAGCTCTCCGAAGTGGTTGGGGTTCGGGATCTCCATGCCTTCCAGGCGCCATAACATACCACGCGGACTGTTTCCTCTTACCACGAGTTCGTTCATGACATCATCGTTGGAGGTCACCCCGGCAAACGACAAGGCCATGCGTGCCGGGTCATCAAAGCTACCTGCATACCTTTTGGTTTCTTCAACGGTAAATGCCCGCGCACTGACGGTGGCCATTTCATTGTTGACATGTCCTTTCTCCGGTCCGTCGGCGGTAATGGTGATCTCCTCAAGTTTCACAAGGCTTTCCACCAGTTTGATCTGAAGCACGTTTTGTTTACCGGAAGACACCAGCAGATTGGGGATGGTCTGTTCTTCATATCCCAGGTATGAAATCTTCAGGGTTTGTCTGCCAAGCGGAACACCTTCTATCTTAAAGTGTCCGTCGATATCCGTTACCGTTCCGAGGATGGGGTCAATACCAACCACAATGATGTTGGCGCCTACCAGCGGAAGCTCTGTATCGCGGTCTATAATGGTACCCCTGACAGTTTGGGTGTAATCCTGCGCATCCGCGAAAAATGGAAGACAGAATGGAAAAATGAAAACGATCTTTTGAATCAATCCTGACAATCTCATACACGTGCTTTTTAAGTGGACGGCTAGTCGCCTGTTTTTGTTACACCCTAAAAGACACGAATAATTAAAAAGGTTGCATGGGAGAATGAAGAATTAAGAAATAAGAATTAAGCGGGACCTGAGAAGGCACCTTTAATTCATTCTTCATTCTTATTTCTTAACGAGCGTAAGCGATTCCAGTACTTCCTGGAGTTCGTCCCAGTACGAAACGTTGGATTGAAGCTGGGGGCAGTGGTTGATCTCTGCCAGGAAAAAGTGGCTGTCGCTTTCGGTAAAGTAGACCCACCGGTTGATGGTTACGGTCTGCACTTTTCCGTCCAGTTTCATATTGTCCATGGTGATGGAGCTTCCCATCAGGATACCGTTCTCGGAGGCCACAAGCTTTTCCATGGATACCCCAAAGATCTGCATGAAAATATTGGTGAATCCGGGTAGGGTAAGGTTGGAAACGTGGGGTGCGAGTAAGCTTTTGTCGTAAGCTATGAGCTGAAATCTTTCGGTGATCCTCAGGCTGTCAATGCCTACTAGGTCACGGCGGAGTGAAGCCATTTCGTTTTCCAGCATGAAATCATACACCCTGTGGATGCTGTCTTCACCCATGAGGTTGGCCATCGAGTCCGGGTAAAACGAGCGGAATTTCTCGTAGGGTGTTTCATTACGTGACTCTTCAATAATGCTGTTGATAAAGTCATTGCCGGCGCTGTCGGTATATACAAGTGGGAGCGCCTCGGTGGGAAGTTCAAAAAAGAAAAAGTCGATGTCGAGCAGCATTTGGCCATATGGGTTCCGGCTGAGCTGCGGACGGATCTCATCTACGGATTCTGTCAGGCCCGAAATTCTCAGCAGCTCTTCCATGGTCCTGCCGGCCTTTACTTTGGTCCACTTATCAGATGGTTTTTTAAACGCGATACCCAATTGTGAGTCGATGAAATAATCATTGCTACTCAGGTCGCTCTGGCTTTTAACGGAAGGCTCAAAAAGGTTAAGGGCGGTATTCCCGAAGGTGATCTTGAGGGCGGCACCTGCAGTGGCTTTGTCGGAAACAACGGTAATGACCAGCATGATCAGGGAGAAGACCATGAAAAAGCCCATGGAAAGAAGGATGGGTTTTCTGGGTTGTTCGGTTTTCTGTTCTCTTCTGAGAATGAAGAAAGACAGCAGTGCCAGTAAAAATGCGAGGCCGATGCCTCCGAGTTTTAAAATCTCTACGACGTCGAGGTTTGAGAACATATGCACATTGTTAATGAGGCCGTAAATGTAGGGAAATAGTTCAATCCTGGGAATTGCATTTTATTTGACGCAAAATCACGCTACAAAAGCATCAATAACAGGGTGTATTTTTTTTGCTCCGGATTTTGTGGCCGGTCATACTGCCCTAAACCTTTCCCTTATCCGAAAGTAAAATGGCGATGGGTCTGGTGGCTGGAAAGTGGGAAAAGATGATCACCATCATAACGGTGATCGGAACACTGAGCATCATACCTGTAACGCCCCAGAGGGCGCCCCAGAAGGAAAGGGACAGCAGGGTGACGAGTGCACTGATGTTCAGGGAATTTCCCATCATTTTCGGCTCTATGATGTTGCCCATGATTACCTGGATCGCTCCTACACAAACAAGTACATAAACGAACGGACCTACCTCGCCATATTGTAGTAAAGCGAATACGGCCGGAAATACCGTAGCGGTGAGCGAACCGATGGTGGGGATGTAATTCAATAAGAAAATCAGGAATGCCCAGAAGAACGGGGCCTGGATGCCAATAATGAACAACGCAATATAACTGGCCGTACCTGTGATTATGCTGATCAATGTTTTAAGGCCGATGTAGTGGGAGATGCTGTCACTGATCTTGACCAGGATGCTGTATATTTTATCGTATTGCTTTTCATCTGAGAAAAGAGCCTTCAGTTTGGGAAGGAAGAAGGCCTCTTCAATAAAAATGAAGATCACGTAGATAAGGATCATCACCGCATTACCCAACATGTCGGATATGGAATTGAAGATGGAGGAGAGGATGGCCCCGAAATCCAGATCGCCGGCATATTGATTCACATACCGCATGATGTCGATGTTGAATTGTTTGTTCAGGCCATCGGTTACGTGGTGTATGTTGCTCTCATATTGAGGGTAAGATCTGGCCAGTGACTGGATGTTGACTGACAGTACCCGGCCAATCATGCCCAGGGCGGCAAAGATCACAATGGAGGCCAGCAGGTTGTTGATCCAGTTGGGGACCTTGTCGTTGATCCAGGGGATGCGGTTCAGTAAATGTTTGATCTCCCGGACCAGAAACCAGATGCACCATGCAAACACGAACGGGATCAGAAGAGAACTGCCGTAAATAAGAATGATCACAACGGCAATGCAGATGATCAATGAAGAGGCGATGCGGTTGACCGACATATTTGATTATTGAACCGGTTGTTGAAGTAAAGATTTCATCAGTGCGATCTGACCGTAATGATAAAGATTATGTTGAATATGACCATGCAATGTTACATATACCGATGAAAACCCCTTGAGGATGGGTCGGTCGAGATCGTTGTCTCCCAGCTGTTCTACTTCTTTATAAAGCCGGTAATAACTTTCATCAATGTTTTGGACGGTCTCATTCCACGGTGTTGTGATATTCGTTGGCCAATCTTCTTCGGCAGTCAATACTTTGTTTGCACCCTGCAATCTTCCGGTTACCACATGTTCTGTAGCCAGTACATGCAATGCAATGGAGTGAATGGTCTTAGGAAAGTGAGGAAGGGTGCGGCCGGCCAGTTCAGGATGAATATCTTCCAGGATATCCTTGACCGATAAGCCTGCCCAGCATTCACCATGATACATTCGGTGAAGTTGATCAAGCAGTCGTTTTACTTCTGTTCCCATGGTTGAGGTTTGTGAGGGGAAGATAGGGAATTAGTGGGTAGTAGTTAGTAGATAGTAGATAGTAGTTAGTAGTTAACGCGTTGACCACTTAGGCATGTTGAAAAGAATGTTGAGAATCGGGCAAAAAAAAGTCGTGCAAACAACTGAATA
>JAGQZQ010000100.1 GCA_020435415.1 Flavobacteriales bacterium | reverse complement strand
ATCATCAAATCGTACATCTTATATCTCATATCATCCATCACCAAATCACCACATCACACATCACCAAATCACACATCACCACATCACACATCACCAAATCTCTTGCAGAAGTGTACGCATGGGGGAGTGATAATAGAAGCCAGACAATAGACAAAAGAAGATTTGAACTGGGTGTCTGTGGGATGAACATTTCAACCGCAAAGGATGTTGGCGTTGTGCTAAAGGTTGGTATGTTGTCTCGGAGATCCCTCACATCATCCGTCACCTCATCATCAAATAACCCATCACCAAATCATCACATCTTATATATTTGCAGCCATGAATGACGTACAAAGACCATGGCTCAGCCGACACCTCTGGTGGATGATACTGCTGGTCTTTGCGGTTGCGTATCTTTTACAGGTTCTTGGGAATCATTACCACTTTCGGACTTTCGGGTGTGACCTGGGGATATTTAACCATGCCCTGTACAGTTATGCACATTTTCAGACGGATGTGCATCCTTTGAAATACTATACCTACAGCAACTTTCTGGCAGACCATTTTTCTCTTTATATGATGCTCTTCTCGCCGCTTTACTGGGTGGGAGGAACTCAGATTCTTCTTATTCTCCAGGTTGCGTCTGTGCTCTTCGGTGTTCTGGGTGTGCGTGCGTATGTCAGACATAAAACAGACCGGCCTTGGTTACCGGAGATTTGCATGCTTCATTTTCTGACCTTCTTTGGAATATATTCTGCCCTTGCGTTTGACTACCACGACAATGTGGTGGCGAGCATGTTCATCCCGTGGTTATTGCTGTACGTGGATCAGAGGAAATGGCTTTGGGCATCAATCTGTCTGGGGATGATCCTGATATCCAAAGAAAACCTGGCCCTGTGGATGATCGCGGTTTGTATCGTTATGGCCATATTATACCGGAATGATAAGGCAGCAAGAAACCGCTTGTTATGGATGTCCGGCGTCAGTACAGTGTATACCGTTGTTGTGATGAAGGTGATCATGCCTTCGTATGAGACATTCCCCGCTGATCTGGGTTACTACCACTTCTATTATAAATCACTGGGAGCTACGCCGGGAGAAGTGGTGAAAACCCTGCTCACATATCCCATCACCACGATCAAGTTGTTTTTTGTGAATCACATGGGCAATCCCGTGATGGATGGCGTCAAGCCTCAGTTTTATATTTCTGTGCTTCTGGGAGGCGGCTGGGTGTTGTTTTACAGACCCATCTATCTCTTGATGATCTTGCCCATTTTAGGCATGAAAATGTGGTCCGATGTGGAATCGCATTGGAGCATTGAAGGGCACTACAGCACCGAATTTCTTCCTTTTATCAGTGTATGTCTTGCCCTGATGCTGATGAATATGCGCAACCACCGCATCGCCAATGCGCTTGGGGTGCTTATGGCCGTTGTGAGCATGTGGGGCACCATTTATATATTCAGCAACCGTGCATATCCCTACTACAACGAAGCCTGTCATAACATTTTCATGAAAGAGCATTATACATGTGAATACGACCATGAGCTGATGGAGCGTGCCTTTGCACTCATTCCCGATGATGCCGCCCTATGTGCCAAGAACGCCTTGGTCCCTCACGTGTCTTTCAGGGAGAAGCTCTACCTGTTTCCTTATATTAAGGATGCGGACTACATCCTCACAACCATTTACAGTGGGCCGTATCCGTTGACCACAGAAGAGGAGCAGAAAGTGCTGGACGATTATGTGGCGTCTCCCGAATGGGAAACACTCCTGAATGAAGGCGGGGTTTACGTTTTTCGAAAGAATCAACAGTGAGATTGACTCTCGTCATTTGCCCGGTCATATCATCCGTTTAAATTTGAAACAATGAATATTCCCAAACATCAACCTGTTGTGGTGATGATAGCCGGATTACCCGGCGCGGGAAAATCGGCATTGGCCGAAGCGCTGGCTGATCAATGGCACGCAGCGCATATCAGCACGGATATGGTCAGGAATGACCTGGGACTCCGCGGAAAATATGACCCCGATTCCCGAAAACAGGTTTACGAAGAAGTGTTTCGCAGGATGGATGCAGCCCTGAAAAAAGGAATGGTTGCCATTGTCGACGGTAGTTTTCATAGCCCGGAAATGAGAGGCTTGCTGGAAGAACAAGTCCACGATCGCCCGTTTTTTAAGATATGGATCGATTGTGATGAGGCGGTGGCGTTGGACAGGGTGCGTTCCCCCAGACCGTTTAGCGAAGCCGGAGAAGAAGTGTATAAAAAACTTCGCAAAGACCTTGTGCCTTTTTCTAAAGATGAAGTTGTGATGCTGGACTCAACCAACATCAGCGTGGAAGATCTGAAACGTGAGGCGATAAGCAAACTGCAAAGTGCAGGCTTCGAACTTCCGGTGATATCTTCAGCAGAACTTCTTGCAGGTTCATTGCCTGATGTCTTGGAACGTAAAGAGACCCACGTGTCCATCGTGCTTATCACACCTTCATTTACTTATAAATTAAAGAAGCCGGTAACGTTTTCTTTCCTTGATTTTTCAACCAAAGAAAAAAGAAAGTTTTTCTGTGAAGAAGAAGTGCGCCTGAACAGAAGGTTGTGTAATGATGTATATCTGGGCGTCTCGGAGGTTGCGCAGGATGGAAAGACGGTGGATTACGCCGTGAAGATGCGTACGTTGAAGCGCGAACTTGAGATGGTCAAGTGGATGAAAGAGGGCCGTGTGACGGAAGATCAGGTAACTTCCATTGCCAGAAAGATCGCGCGATTTCACCGTGAAGCAGAAGTGATTGCGGAACCGCCGTCAGAAAGCCAGCTGCTGCAACGGTTTCTGAATCTTCAGGAACCGGTATCCAAAGCAGGTGGTTTGCTTGATGAAGAATCCCTTGATAGGGTGGAGTCGAGCTTTGAACAAGTAAGGTCTTTTCTTGAGAACCATGATCAATTGATCAGGGACCGCTACCATTGCGGCTGGGTACGGGATGTTCACGGCGACATGCATTCGGGAAATATTTTCCTTTATGAGGATCCTGTGATTTTCGATTGTATTGAGTTCAATCCGGCCTTTCGCCAAATTGATGTGCTGAATGAAGTGGCGTTCTTTTGTATGGATATGGAGGCCTACGGAAGGGATGATCTTTCCTCCGCCTTTCTGAAAACATATCTTGAATATATTCCTGCCATGTTGCCCGAAGCAGAGGCTCTGTTCCTCTATTTTAAGTCTTACCGGGCCAATGTCCGCGCCAAGGTCAATCTGCTGCAGGCAATTCAGCAGCGGGAAGAAAATCCTGAGACCGCACTTGCGGATTTTTTCAAATACCTCGGTTTGATGGAAACATATCTTTCAAAACTTCCTGCTCCCACCACCGGCTGAATTGACTAACTTTGGCGGCTATGGATTACGCCAAACTTTCAGATCTTCTTGCCAAACCGCAAAAGATTATCATCACGACCCACACTCATCCGGATGGAGATGCCATGGGGTCTTCCCTTGCATTGTGGCAATACCTCACATCCAAAGGTCATGATGTGACGGTGATCACCCCAACCGGTTATCCGGATTTCCTTCATTGGCTAAAAGGCCATGAAGAGGTGCTGGTCTATAATATGCACGACGGCACCAAAGCAAAAACCGAACGCCTGATGAAAAAGGCCGACGTGATCTTTTCATTGGATTACAATGACCCTAAGCGCATCGATGATATGTGTGATATGCTGACTGCCGCCTCCGCCGTCAAGGTGTTGGTGGATCATCACCCCGAACCGAAGGACTTTGCGTCTCTGATGTTATGGGATACCACAGCCTCGTCTACCTGCGAGTTGATTCACCGCCTGATATGCGGACTCGGTGGAGAAAAGGAAATCACCACGGATATGGCGGCCTGCATGTATACCGGCATCATGACCGATACGGGTTCGTTTCGCTTTCCTGCTACCTCTCCAACCACCCACCGGGTGGTGGCTGCATTGCTTGAGACAGGTCTGCAGCATACCCTCATTCATGAGCGGATTTTTGATGCTTATTCCGAAAGCCGGACCCGCCTTTTGGGTTTCAGTCTGAAAGATAAGCTGGTGGTGTTGCCGGAGTATAAAACGGCCTACATCACCCTGACACGGGCTGAGCTGGATGAGTTCAATTATGAAAACGGCGATACGGAAGGACTGGTAAACTACGCATATGCCATCAAAGGCATACTGTTCGGCGCGCTGTTCATGGAGAAGGGAAATATGGTCAAGTTATCATTCCGGTCCAAAGGAGATTTTGCGGTGAACGAAATGGCCCGCGATCATTTTGATGGTGGAGGACACCGCAATGCGGCGGGTGGATCTTCCGCATTGTCAATGGAAGAAACGGTGAAAAAATTTACGGAGCTGTTGCCGCGTTACAAAGACAAACTCTGGTCTGCTTGACATTTGGAAAGTACATAGCGTTTGCCCTTGGCATCCTGGTGTGGTCCTGCAACAGCAAAAGCGATGCACCTGCGGAACCACATCTGCGCCCTTCCGTTGTCAAGAACAAACTCCAGAAAGCAAATACGATGCTTGTCCGCAATGAAGCGTATGAGATCGAACACTATATCGCCCGGCGCAAATGGGAAATGCAGGAGACCGGTTCAGGGTTGCGATACATGATCCTGAAAGAGGGTGAAGGCGATACCATCCGTCACGGCCAGCGTGTCACTTATGCCTATACCATCACACTTTTGAACGGCAACGTATGCTACGATTCGGAGAAGGACGGACTGAAGACCTTCGCCGTTGGCTCTGACCAGATTGAATCCGGTGTGCTGGAGATGGTACAGTTGATCAACAAGGGAACGAAAGTCAAAATGATACTGCCTTCACATCTGGCCTTTGGTCTCGTGGGTGATGATAACAAAATTCCTTCCAGGGCGACCCTCGTTTATGACCTTGAAATTGTTGAGGTGAAATAATTAGCTTTGTCGGCATGAAGAAATTCTTTAATTCCCGGAGGATGCTACAGGGCGCTATAGCCCTTTCCTTATTTTATGCGTGTGGGCCGGGGTCGGAAGAGGAAACACAACTTTTTCCGGACTTTCGTGAGACCGGAAGCGGGTTGTACTTTAAAGTGCTGAAACTTGGTGAGGGCGACTCTACCGCCAGTGTGGGTGATATCATTACCATTCACATGACCTACCGAACACAAAGTGACAGTGTGTTTCTGCAAAGAGAATCCACATTCACGCTTTCGGAACCGGCTTTCGAAGGTTCTTTTGAAGAAGGGCTCAGAACAATGAAGGAAGGAGATAGCCTGGCATTTCAGGTGCGTGCGGATTCCCTGTTCCCAAAACTTATGGGCGAAAATCTGCCGGATTTTATTGACTCCGGTGCCTATGTGAGGGTGGATGTTCTGTTGACCGCCATACACCCGGCGCGACAAATCATGGAGGATGCACAGGCGTACGCCGAATGGCTGGACAATGCCGACATGAGAGAAGTTCAGGCCATGAAGGACTACCTGGAAAAGAATCAATTGTTATATAAAATTAAGCCAACCGATGGTGGACTTTTTGTGATCTCAAAAACGAAGGTCCCCGGCAAGCGTGCGGGTTATGGCAAGCGTGTGGTGGTACATTACAGGGGAACCTTCCTGAATGGAAAGGAATTTGATAACTCACGAAAGAACAATGGCGAGGGACTTGATTTTACTATGGGAACGGAAGGTCAGGTGATCAAAGGTGTTGAGATGGCTCTAACTTATATGTCGCAGGGAGAGACGATGAAGGTGATGTTGCCGTCATTCCTGGCGTATGGCAAGGATGGATCAGAGAAGATCGTGCCACCGGTCACGCCGGTTATTTATGAAATAGAATTGATCAAAGTATATTAGCATTTAATTGGGATCATGACGAAGTACATTTTATCACTATAAAAGCATATCAGCAATGAACATTTCCAAAAAATGGATACGTGCAGGTTTTTGCCTGATCTGGCTTCCGCTGTCGGTCGCCATGAGCTGCAACACCAGCCCGTACCCTGACGGACTATACGCAGAGATACAAACCCCAAAAGGAACCGTTGTATGCGAACTTGATTACAAGCGGGCGCCATTAACAGTGACCAATTTCGTAGGCCTGGCAGAAGGCACCATTGGCAACCAGGCAAGAGGTGCCGGTCAGCATTTCTACGATGGACTTACATTTCATCGTGTAGAGCCAGGATTTGTGATCCAGGGCGGTGACCCGAATGGTGATGGCAATGGAGGACCCGGCTACCAGTTTCCCAATGAGATTAACCCTGAGTTGACCCATGACAAAGCCGGAACACTGGCCATGGCCAATGCAGGTCCCAATACCAATGGCAGTCAGTTTTATATCACCCAATCCCCGCAAACCAGACTTGACGGAAGATACAGCGTGTTCGGTCATGTGATCCAGGGCATGGATGTGGTGAACCAGATCCAGGTCGGGGATCGGATGGAAGAGGTCAGGATCGTCAGAGTGGGTAAAGATGCCAAAGCATTTACGGCAGACCAGACCGCATTTAACAAATGCCTGCAGGATATTCAGGAGAAACACAATAACGCCAATAATAATCAGCAACTAACAAGTCAGATCACACCTATGGATACAGGAAAATACGAGTACAATGAAGATGGCTTATACGCCGAGATTCAAACCATCAGAGGCAACATCGTTATCAGACTGGAATTTGAGAAGACTCCCATGACTGTGGCGAATTTTGTCGGTCTTGCCGAAGGAACCATCAACAATACCGCCAAGAAACCAGGTGAGCATTACTATGATGGATTGAAATTTCACCGGGTTGTTCCCAATTTTGTGATCCAGGGTGGTGACCCACAGGGCAACGGACAGGGCGGTCCCGGCTATAAATTCGCCGATGAGTTTGATGAAACGCTAAGACACGATGGCCCCGGTGTGTTGTCCATGGCCAATGCCGGTCCCGGTACCAATGGCAGTCAGTTCTTTATTACGCACAATGCTACTCCACATCTTGACAATCGTCACAGCGTGTTCGGTAGGGTGGTGCACGGCATGTCAGTGGTGAATGCCATTCGTCAGGGTGATGTGATGGAAAAGGTGATCATTAAGCGGATCGGAAAAAAGGCGGAGAAGTTCGAAAGCGATCAGCAAGCATTCGAGACCTACCAGAAAGAATTGGTTTCGCGCCAGGAAAAGGCAAAGGAAAAGCAAAAGGCCGACTTTGATAAGAAGATAAAAGGAGCAAAAAAGAAGGTGCAAACCACCGCATCCGGATTGCAGTACACGATCCTGGAAGAAGGTAAAGGCGATCAGGCTGCCGCAGGAAAAGTCGTTAGTGTTCACTATACCGGGTACCTGGAAGATGGCTCTAAGTTTGATTCGTCCGTGGATCGCGGCCAGCCGATTTCCTTCCCGTTGGGACAAGGCAAGGTGATCAAGGGATGGGATGAAGGCATCACATTGTTAAAAACGGGTTCCAAGGCGATCTTCTTTATACCTCCTTCACTGGCCTACGGTGAAAATGGCATCCCTAATGTAATCCCACCCGGAAGTACCCTGATCTTTGAAGTGGAACTGGTATCGGTGAATTAGTTCTGTTTAAGAAGATATAATAAGGCAAACGATCCGTTGAATAATCTTCAACGGATCGTTTTTTTTAACCGAGTCGATATACAGTAAAATAAAAAAGGTCGCCCAAATCCGGACGACCTTTTCGTTTTATAATCCTGATGTTTATTTATTAGCAAACACCCTCTTAAGCAAATCCGTTACACGCGCCATCGGATCGGTACGGATCTTGGCTTCTTCATCGGCGATCATTAAAAAAAGACCATCTGTTGCTTTTTGTGTGATGTATTGATCCAGGTCGGGGTTCATTTTTTCAACCATCGGAATCTTGTTGTACGCAGAGATCAGTGGTGACCAGTACTTGGTGAGGTTCACACTCTGGGTTGCTTCATGCACAACCGGCTTGAAGGCTTCGTGAAGTGAGCCGGTGGTTTTGTCCTGAAGATATTGTGTGGCGGCGTTATTGCTGCCTTTTAAAATACCCATGGCATCGGTGATGGACATCTGTTTGATGGCATCAACAAATATCGGCGTGGCCTTCTTGGAAGCTTCTTCGGCAGCGCGGTTCAGGGTGACGACAAACTCATCCACCTGATCGCCCATACCGATGGCGCGAAGCTTTTCTTCCATTTTTGCAGCTTCCGGGGGGAAGGGGATCCGGATTTTGGTGTTTTTGTTGAAGCCATCCAGTTTGGAAACCAGGTTGGTTGAATTCTTTGCACCTACCTCGAGGGCTTCCTTCAGGCCGCTGGCCACTTCACCTTCCGTCAGCGGCTTTTCTACCTGCATGACATCTCCGGCGGTTTTCTCGAGATCCTTTAATATTTGTGCTGAGCAAGATGCCAGTGTACACATGCAAACGATGGCGGCACCGGCAGATTTAAATTTCATCATAGTGGTTGTATTGATCATGGAACAAACATAATCCCAAATCATGCAATAGAAAAAAAACTATTGCATGACGCATAAGAAAATCTGTGATACCGATTGATTGCTTCGGAATAAATTCTTGATTTTCTAATGCGGGATAACCCTCCCGTACGTACGGGACATATAGTTCAGCGCAAAAAGCGCTTCCTAATGCATAATCTGGGATAATATATAACTTTCGCAACCAAAAAGAGTGCCATATGAAACAGGAAGTGAATGTGGAGATCATTACCATAGGAGATGAGATTCTTATCGGTCAGATCATAGATACGAATTCCGCATGGATGGCATCAGCCCTGAATCGTTATGGAATTGGTGTTCTGCAGATATCGTCCGTTCGGGATCGCACGGATCACATACTGAAGGCCCTTGCTGAGGCGGAGGAGCGTGCAGATGTAATATTGATCACCGGTGGCCTCGGACCAACCCCCGATGACCTTACCAAAGATACCCTCGCAAGATATTTTAATGTGGGCCTTAAAACCAATGAAACCGCATTGGAGGTGTTGAAAGAATACGGCAGGAAAAGAGGACGAACCTTATCGGATGTGATCCTTAAGCAGGCCGATCTTCCTGAAAACGCCAGGTCTATGCCAAACGCCCATGGCAGTGCTCCGGGAATGTGGTTCGAAGAAAGGGGAAAGATCTTCGTGAGCATGCCGGGTGTACCATATGAAATGAAGGCCATGATGGAAAGCTACGTTTTGCCCTGGCTGAATGAACGATTCAATTTGCCTTCAATTCAGCATCGGACCGTGCTGACAGTGGGTGTTGGAGAGTCAACGCTTGAAGAAATGATCCGTGACTGGGAAAAAGCCCTGCCTGATTATGTGAAGCTGGCATATCTCCCCGGCTTGGGTATGGTCAGACTTCGTTTAACGGCCAGAGGTGGTGGAGCGGATACCACAGCAATGTTAGATAAACAAGTCAATAGCCTGAAGGATATCATCGGAAAGTTTATTTATGGATATGAGGAAGATACACTTCCCGGAGTGATCGGACAGTTGTTGCTCGAGAAGAAAGCCACGGTGGCTGTTGCTGAAAGCTGCACAGGTGGGTATATCGGGCATATGATCACCGGAATACCAGGTAGTTCCGATTATTTTAAGGGAGGGATCATTTCCTATTCAAATGAGATCAAGGAGTCACTACTGGGTGTTTCGGCTCAAGACCTGATTGCGCATGGAGCAGTGAGTGAACCGGTGGTCAGGCAAATGGCGGAAGGCGCCCGGAAGGCATTACAGGCAGACTATGCAGTGGCTACATCCGGTATTGCCGGCCCCGGAGGAGGCACAGAAGAGAAGCCAGTAGGAATGGTTTGGGTGGCAGTGTCCGGACCTCATAAAACCGAGTGCCGGATGTTTCGTTTTGGTGACCACAGGGGACGGAATATTCAACTTTCTGCTACGGCTGCCCTGAACATGTTACGGATACTTATTTCTGAAGCAAAAGGCTCTGCAGTCTTAGTTTAATCAGAAGTAAGGGTTTGTATTTGTTTAATATGAGAATTATTCTGACATTTGCACTCCTTAAAAAGGCTAGAATTATGGCAAGAGTTTGTGAAATTACAGGCAAGAAGGTAATGGTGGGCAACAAGGTGTCTCACTCAAATATCAAAACCAAGCGTACCTTTCATCCCAATCTTCAGGTAAAAAAGTTCTTTGTACCGGAAGAAGGAAGATGGATCACCCTTAAGGTTTCCGCTCATGGTCTCCGGATCATTAACAAGAAAGGTATCCTTGCCTCCTTGAAGGAAGCCCGTGAAAAAGGGTTCACCGATAAGTAATAGCTCTTTGTAGTATATCGAAAGCCCTGCACAATCATGCAGGGCTTTTTTTTCGCCGTTACTTTTTTCTACATTTAAGGTGTTGCTTGAACGACATCCTTCAAACGTATCCTCCGCTTTATTTACCGAGTATGTCTCTACTGTCCGCCATTGTCATGATCATCCTGGTGATCGATCCGTTCGGGAACATTACTTTTTTTGTCAGCACCCTCAAGCAAGTTGATCCTGCACGACATCAAAAGGTGATCATTCGGGAGCTTCTGATTGCGCTGCTTTTTCTGGTCGTTTTCATGGTGGCAGGTAAGTATATCTTGCAGTTGCTGGGTATTTCGCAATCGTCGCTTACCATTGCTGGCGGTCTGTTGTTGTTGTTGATCGCCATCCGGATGATCTTCCCCGCACCTCAGTCTGCGCAGACCGACGCAGTACAGCCAACCGAACCGTTTATTGTACCACTGGCCGTTCCATATGTTGCCGGACCATCAGCGCTGGCAACGGTGATGTTGATATTTAACCGCGAACCGGACCGGTGGCCGGAATGGTTATTGGCTTTGTTCCTGGCCTGGGTGGCATGCAGCACCGTTATCCTTTTGTCGCCCCGGATCAGCAAATGGCTGGGACATAAAGGCCTTACCGCGATTGAACGACTGATGGGTATGGTGCTTACCGCGATGGCAGTTCAGATGCTGCTTTCCGGTATCATGGAGTTTATGGCTAAGTAGGGACGCTCTTTTTTTCGGAACAACAACTTAGTAGTCATACTTATCCTGCCACCATTTCTTCAATCGGTCTCTCAATTCCTGCTCACGTGGCGTGGATGCCGGATCGTAGAGTTTTTTTCCTGTGATGCCTTCCGGCATGTATTCCTGTGATGCAAAGTGGGAGGGATGGTCGTGCACGTAGTCATATGTGGCACCATATCCGAGTTCTTTCATTAGTTTGGTCGGTGCATTGCGAAGGTGAAGGGGCACCGGAAGGTCTCCCGTTTCACGGACCAGAGATAAGGCTTCATTGATGGCCTGGTATGCTGCGTTGCTTTTCGGACTGGAAGCCAGGTAGGTCACGGTCTGACTCAGTATGATACGGCATTCCGGGTAACCGATGGTATGCACTGCCTGAAAGCATGTTTGTGCCATAACCAAGGCGGTCGGATTGGCATTTCCTATATCTTCCGATGCGAGGATTAATAATCTTCTGGCAATAAAAAGCGGATCTTCCCCACCTTCAATCATGCGGGCCAACCAGTAAACGGAAGCATTGGGAT